>JAUHXX010000013.1 GCA_030426825.1 Bacteroidia bacterium
TAGATGCTGGTGAATTGGTAGATAAATTAATGGAACAATCTGCGCCATTTAAACCTGGGTTTACTTTAGGTGAATCTGCGGTTGTGATTGAGGAGGTAGAAGATGATCAATTTATCGTTACTACGAATAAAGGTACAAAACATAAGGCGCCAATTGTTATGATCGCTGGTGGATTAGGTGTTTTTGAACCAAGAAAACCACCAGTTGAAAAGCTGGAAGATTTTGAAGAGAATGGGGTAGAATACATCATCAAGGAACCTAAATTTTATCAAGACAAAAAAGTGGTGGTTGCCGGTGGAGGAGACTCTGCTTTAGATTGGTCGATTTACTTGGTTGAGCAAAATATAGCATCAGAATTATCATTAGTGCACAGAAGATCTTCTTTCAGAGGACACTTAGATTCTGTTCAAAAAGTAATGGATTTAGCTGATGCTGGAAAAATCAACTTGATTACAGAAGCTGAGGTTGTTGGATTAAACGGAAACGGAAAGTTGAACTCTGTGAACATCAAGCACAAAGATGGTAGTGAAATCACGAAAGATGCTGATCACTTCGTGCCGTTATTTGGTTTAAAACCAACTTTAGGACCTATCGCCACTTGGGGATTAGAGATTGAAAAGAATGCAATTAAAGTAGATACAAGAGATTATTCAACTAACCGACCAGGCATCTATGCTATCGGTGATGTAAATACTTACGAAGGTAAGTTGAAGCTAATTCTTTGTGGATTCCATGAGGGTACAATAGCGGTTCAATCTGCTTTTGCTAGAATTTATCCAGACAAGAAAAACGTATTGAAATATACAACTGTGAATGGGGTGAACGGATTTGAATAGAATCGGTACACTTCGAGAACCTCAGTGTCCCTTACTTTGTTAAGCTCGAGCCCTGAGGCTCTCGAAGGGCGATTATCTTTACTTTTCTTTTTAAATTTGTAGTATGGCAGAAAACACAATAACTATCCACATTATAGATCGTGAAGGAGTAACTCACGATTTAGAAGCACCAACAGACATGAATATGAATGTCATGGAGGTTTGTCGTTCTTACGAACTTCCTGTTGAAGGCAGATGTGGAGGAATGGCTATGTGTGCCACTTGTCAATGCTATTTAGAATCAGATCATGAATTGCCTGAGCAATCAGATGGCGAATTGGATATGCTTGATGAGGCCTTTTTCGTTGAAGACAATTCTAGATTGGGTTGTCAAATTCAAATCTCGGATGAGATTGATGGTATTGTTTTGAAGCTTGCGCCAGAGGGGAATTAATCATCCACCAAAATCTCAAAAAAGGGTGATTCATCTGGTAGTTCGTTGTAATCGTCACCAGACCATATAACTTCATTATTAAGGTTGATAATTTTGAATTGATAATAGTCAATCAAACCATCTTTTTTGAGTACTGGCTTTCGCAATAATAACTGATCTTCAGCGAATTCGATTTTGTAATAAGACCTTTCTAGCCACCATGATTTTGATTTAAAGTTATAAATTCCTGATCGATTATATCCAGGTTTTAATGGTGGGTAAACCCATTCTCCATTGGCGTCTAACGAATCTTCACCGGGATATAATTCACTCATTAAGGGCGGCACATCTTTTATATTTTCATCTGCTGTCCAATCTTCAATGTAAATTAGGCTATCATTTAATCTATTCACCGAAAACGCCCAATTTTGGTGAGCAATTTCTTGAAAATAAAAATTGCGATATTCATCACGATCAAAGCCCATTTGCACATATGATTCTGAATCTTTCAAATGAATAATTTGACAGTTTTTTCCTTTATCCAATTCTAAGAATAAATCTCCCTTGTATGGATCCATATTTGTAGCAGGTAAAATGCTCAATTTAGCTATGTCTTTTAAGTGAGTATTGTGTTCAAATGCATAGAAGTTGACAAAACACGAATCATCCTCAATCGAAAAATAAAAATTAAAATCATTATTATAATAGGCATAATCTCGCGGCTCCATTAATATTTCAGGATAACCTTTGTAGTAAACGCCCATGTCTCCTTGATATTCGAAATAACCATAAAAATGAGGAACTATACCACTTATAGAGTAAACGCTATCCACCTTATACTTTGGGAAAGCATCTTTAAATGGCATCTTCAAGTCATTTGGCTTAATTTCCTCTTCAATCACGTTTCTGTTTAAATCATCAATTCTAAAAAGATAAGTAGTGTAATATCCCGTGCTATCTAAATCAGGATAGCACAAACGAAATTTATCCGGGCATGCACTTATCCATGCATATTCACGATCATAAAACCATTCGTTGCTGTTCAGGTTAAATACGCCTGTCTCAAACTCTCCAGGATCAGGTGGATAATATAATTGTTCACCATCTTCGTTTACCTTATAGTTGTAATCAATATCATAAACGGGCTCCCAATAAGTGCCCTGTTTTATCCAGTACTCTAAATAAATTAATGAATCATTAATGATTTCTATGGACTTTCGTTCTAAAAGCCTGTCGCTAGGTCTTTGAATGGTTGAAGAGTAATAAATGAGACTATCAGAAGATACTGTGTAGGTCTTGTCATCAATTATCCAGTAGGTGAAATCGTTCCAACTTTGTTCATCATCTCCATATTTACGGATAGACATCTTATATTTTCCTTGAACGTTCGTTAGTACTCTATCGTCTTCTAAATTGACATATTTCAGTCCATTTTCATTGTAAAGGAAATATTCAGGATCAATACCACCATCTCCTATATTGCCAATAAAATCATAATTCGCTTCAACTAAAGTGTCATGACGCAATGTTAATGATGCGTATGCGGGTTCTCCATCTAACAGATAATCCGAATTATAAAACAGCGATAACCGCATCAAACCTTTTCGACCATTTTGAGTAAATTGAACATAGCTACTATCTTTTTGGATGAATTCGTGGTTCCCATTTTCGAATAATTCTTTAAATGGAATTTCAGCAGCCCACTTTACATTCGATTTGATTAA
The DNA here is from genome assembly GCA_030426825.1 of Bacteroidia bacterium. Taxonomy (GTDB): domain Bacteria; phylum Bacteroidota; class Bacteroidia; order Flavobacteriales_D; family Crocinitomicaceae; genus Paracrocinitomix. The sequence continues at coordinate 2,973 of JAUHXX010000013.1, forward strand.
TTGAAGATTATTATTTTCAATTCTATAAATATCCCAGTGCCCGTAACCAGGGAAGTACAATTCATTATTGTGAGCATCCTGCTGATTGCAGAAAATCAAATCATTTAACCTAAGAATTCTGAAATATTCTGGTTCAATAATCCATTTTCGTTTTAGCAAATCAAATACTCCAGATTTCTGAAAGCCTTTTGGATTTGGATAATATAAAACTTCCCCCATGTCATTTATTGAATCGTATCCTGGATATTGAATACTCATGATAGGTTTAGGATTCGGGTCATATGAGTCGTTTCTTAAATTAGTCACAACCAGAAGGTTTCCCGTTTTTTCAACCCCAAAAGTTTGTTGTATAAAAGATGGAGTCTCTAAAATTTTTTCATTGAGGATGCTTGTACTATCCTTACTTATTTCTAGTCTCCCTGTATTTCGGCTTTCAATGTGAATTTTGCCAGATTTAAGGTAATAATCTCCTGGTCGGTTTTGATAATACGTTTCTTGATTTAAAGAAAAATAGTCCTTTGCTTTGGAATTAAGTACCTCATTTGGGAAATTTTCTGAATGTAAATTTCTAACCAATAGCTCATCTTCCTCACTAAATTGAAAAAGTAAACCATAGTCTTCAAAAAAATAAAACTGACTTTCAGATAAAGGAATGTCAAAAGTCTGATTTTGCTTATTGTAAATCCCAGATTTACCTTTTCGTTTTACAATAAGATAATCACTGTCTCCACAGTTTTCAATTTGAAATTTTTTCTGAATCTTCTTAAGATCTTGTGAAAATGTAATCCCAGCAAATAATATGAAAACCAGTAATAAGCTTTTCATCATTTTATTTAAGTTCAGACGGAATTAAACAAACAGGTATTGGTACCATTTTGTGTTTGTTCGCGCGATTAAAAGATTGGTAGATTTGTATAACTTCTAATTGACGCGCAGTTAAACCTTTTCCGTCTCCCTTGTATTCCATGGCCCACTCTAATTCAGGATAAGTTGCGCCCAGCTGTCCTTCATCAGTTCGCTCATCTTTCCACAACCCGTCAGTTGGTTGAGCACTTTGAATGGATTGAACAATATCCATCTCTTTGGCTATTGCAAAAACATCAGATTTGTACAAGTCGGCGATTGGACTTAAATCCACTCCGCCATCACCGTATTTCGTATAGAATCCTACGCCAAAATCTTCTACTTTATTCCCAGTTCCCGCTACTAAAAGACCGTTTGCTTGACCAACGGCATAAAGTGTTGACATTCTTAATCTTGCTCGTGTATTGGCCATAGACAAACCATGTGATTGCGCATTGTTTGGCAATGCTGACCGCATGGTTTCAAAAGTATCTGTTAGATTAATTCTGAGGTGTGAAACATTTTCAAAATTTTCCTCAAGCCAACCGATATGCTCCATTCCACGATTCACTTCATCCGGATTTTGATGAATTCCCATTTCTAAACACATCAAATGAAGTCCAGTTTTTGCGCATAAAGTAGAAGTTACGGCAGAATCAATTCCGCCACTTATTCCAATGATAAATCCTTTACAATTTGCTTTTTCAGCGTAGCTTTTTAGCCAGTCGCTGATATAATCAATGACCTTTGGGTAATCCATTAAATTAGAATAACAATCCTAATTTAACTTCAATCATGTGTTGTGGATTGTTTTTGATGTTAAGAGCAGAGCGAGTTAAAACACCATCTCCGTAAGCAGTTCCTGATCCATCATCCACTTGATTTACTAAGTGTCCAGATTCAATTTGCATTGAAGGAGTTACTCCATAATTGAATCCACCTTCAAGATATAAGAAAGTATTTCCAGTAAAATTCCATTCAGCACCACCATAAATACCAACACCAACTCTTACAGGAGTTAAGCCTTTTAGGATAGTAACCGGTTTCATATCAGTTCTTAACTCATGCGTAGATGCTCCAGTTCTTACAAAAGCATCAGTTGTTGGATCATAAGCTGCATCATATCCAGTGTCATCAAATCTGCTTCCTACTAAAAACGAAGGTCTAACACCGAATTTACCATAGTACTTGAATTGACCAATCATGTTCGTTTGAAACTTTAAGAAAATTGGAACGGCAACATATTTTCCTTTAAATTTTCTCGTGGTTAACTCCATTACTTTTGAAGTATCTCCACCGCCATCAGTGGTACCAATCACATCATTGTTTTCAATGACACCGTCTTTTTCTTTATAATCATATTCCTTAATGTCCGTGTCATTATATCCATAAAACACACGTCCTGAAGGGGTAGTACTTGAAATTGCAGTACCGTAGTTTATTTTAAATGATTCCAAATCAAATTGTACACCCAATGCAAGTCCAATATTATCGTTAAAAAGATAGTTTCCTCCAACGCCAATTGTGAATCCACTTCCAATACCATTTCGCTCGATTTCAGTTGTTTGAACTTTGGTCCAAGTAAAAGTTGGTCCTAAGGTCAACCCCATCTGAAACTTCTTATCCTGCGCTTGGGCTCCAAGGGCGATACCACTAATTAAGACTAGAGAAAGTAACTTTTTCATAATATTCTTGTTTATTTTGTACACGCAATAATAAGAAATTATCGTCAATGAGGTGTCCTTTGTATCCAATAATCTTTGTTCTACTGCTGATTACAGGCTGTTCATCCGATCCATTGGATGTTGATGTGTCAGATGTTGAATTAGACTTAGAATTTGAAAGATTTGAACAAAAAATGTTCAAGGTGGCCTCTGCAGATGAAATGAGCGCATTAAATAAAGAGTTGATTGACTTTGGAGGAGAGCTTTATGAGTTTTATGTGTTTGAAATGTTAAGATCTGGATCAGTCTATGATGATTCTATTGGGACATATCTTTATTACTTTGTTACTGATAGCTCTATGAAAATGGCTTATGAAGATATTTCAGCTGAGTTTAGGTCTTTTGAAACTGAAGAAGAGCAAATAATAGATATGTTCAAACATCTCAAGTATCACTTACCAAATGTACCATTACCTGAGAGGGTAATTACTTATAATTCCGCTTTCAATTATGGGGTTATTTCTACAGATTCAAAAATTGGAATTGGACTAGATATGTATCTGGGTCAATTTAATCGCATAATTAAACAACTTGGATTTCCAGTTTACATGAAAGAAAAAATGGAAAAGGAGTATTTGCCTGTAGATGTTGCTCATTCATGGTTGGCAACAAACATTTTGGGAGAAAATCCAGATGATACCTTTCTGAAAAGTATGATTTATTATGGTAAACTTTGTTACGTGATAGATGCCATGATGCCAGATTTACCTGATCATTTAAAAGTGAGATATACTGAAGAAGAGTATGATTGGGCAATTGCCAGTGAAGCTAATATTTGGCAATATTTAAAAGATATGAATTGGGTTTACACCACAGAAATGAAGGTCAAACTACGTTTTTTTGAAGAAGCCCCCACTACGGTTGGTATTGAAGGTTCTCCAGGAAGAATTGGTAGATTTATGGGCTGGCAAATGATCCGACAATATATGGAGAAGAATGAGGAGGTCACAGTGCTTGACCTAATCAATGAATCAAATGAGTCTAAATTTTTAAAAACATATAAACCAGAAGATGAGTAACTTAAAAAAATCCGAAATCCGAGTTGAAGTACTGACCAACGAAAATAATATTCCAGAAAAAATTACGTGGACAGCAGAAGATGGTGGTGTGGATAACGCTTCAGCAAAAGCAATGATTCTCTCTTTTTGGGATGAAAAAGAAATGAATGCCATGCGGATAGATCTTTGGAACAAAGAAATGACCGTAGACGAGATGAAAAAATTCTTTCATCAAACCTTACTTACTATGGCAGATACGTTTGAAAGAGCCACCGGTGAAAAAAACATTACCGAAGATTTAAAAGATTACTGTGCTCATTTTGCCGAAAAGATGAATATTCTTCCTCCTTTAAGCTAGTTACCTTTTCACAATTTTTCTACTGTAGGTAGTAGCCTCTGAGGTCATAGTCATGATGTAAACACCGTTGGCATATTCTGTCAGATCGATTGTCCCTGATTTCGTGTCAGCATTCAAATTTGTCATGTAAACTTGTGCTCCGCTAGCGTCAACTATAGAAATACTCAAATCTTCCTTTCCTATATAATTGAAATTAAAAATTCCTTCAGACGGATTTGGGAATATTTTGAATTCTTCACTGCCATTTAAATCCGTTATGTCTGCTGTGTTAAACATGTTGATGGCGTCAATGGCAATATCACCTGAATACCCGTTTGCAGTAGTTCCTCTCCAACGCAATGTTACTGTGTTTCCAACATACGCACCTAAATCAACAACAACTTGGTTCCAATTGGCTCCTTGCTCGTCAATAAATGGAGGAATGATATCTTGAATCCAAGATCCATTCATGTATAAATCAAGATGTAAATCACCCATATCATCACCCATCATGTGGTAAGCAAATTCTAATAGACAAGTTATTTCGTTAGTCAAATCAATACATGGAGATGTTAACATTGCCGTCTTGTTGTCACAAGAACCGGAAGCTTCTATATATAGGTAGTTTCCAAGCGTAGTTCCAGGTAAATAATCTGTAGTAGGGCCTGTGGTATTAGATGGAGTGTCTCCTGAATTGGTTCTCCAATCAACATCATCTACCGAGCCATTCGTCTCATTAATGAAGTTGTTATTGAGCGTGCAGACTTCAGCTTCACAATCATTTGCGGTTCCGCATCCAGAAAAAGATTCAAAATCTTCTGACCAAGGAAGAGTTACCGGAGCAGAAGTAGAGTAGTTGAAGTTAGAGTAGGTAGTGTCGTTTAATGAGTTGCCATCACTCATTAAATCAACCCAAACAGCCAAGTCGTTACTGCCAGAAGTCGGTGTAACGGTTGAAGTAAAAGTGTATACAAAAGTACCACTTGGTGGAATCGTACTTGTCACGGTTTCGTTAACTATTGTCCCACCATTGTGTTGGAAATGAACTGGAACATTTGAAATACTTGAATTACCATTGTTTGTGATTACTGCTTCAATAGTAATATCACCATTTTGAGTGCATGCGGTTAAACTTGTTCCGTTTAAGTCCATATTATCTGAAATTCCGGCATCAATTGGGATAACACAATTAAATACACCAGCACCTTGATATACTGCTAAGGCCCTTCTTCCTTCGCAATCGTTCGGTCCAAGTGCCTTAACGCTCCACCAATGGTCAACTGACGCGTTCGCGGCAATCACCAAGCTTGTTCCAGTTCCAGTTCCTACAGAATCCATGTATTTCGTTCCTAATAAGCTTACTTCATATCCAGTGGCTCCAGAAACGGCATTCCACGACACCTCCATTGAATCTGGACAGGCATAATTTACAGAAAGTCCGGTCGGTACTCCAATTATTGAAAATGGTTCATGACTTTGACTGGTGCTAGCCCCTCTTGTGATTCTAACTAAGGCCTCTCCTGTAACAACGTTCGGAACATTCCAATCATAGAATCTTGTACTTGCACTTACAGAGTTGTCAATGGTTAACCAATTTGATCCGTTGTCAATAGAATACTCTAAATTAAATGTTCCAGAATTCCCAAAAGCATCCCATCTGATTCTTTCGTCTTCAGCATGGTCAAACCCTTCTCCACCTATAGGATAAGTAAGTACTACCTCGTCAGTGACGAATTCATAAACCACGTAATACTCTTGTGCTCCAAATGGAATAGCAAAACCAGTTACATCAATGTCGTAGGTTCCTGCTGCTGGATTATCAATCACAACTTGCTCCATATTGTTTGTGTGATCAACACCTGTTGTTGCAGGAGCATCTAGGGCCGCTGCCGAAAAAGATTGATCTAAAATATATGGGTTATGAGTAGTGACTGAAGGGTCAGTTACAACTAAATCTAAATCATTTACTAAGGCTGGTGAAGCTCCCGCTGATCCTTCAACATCTAACCAATACAGCATTATTTTTACCTGATCAGTTCCGGCCGGAACATTAATGGTGTGATTGTTTGTGGACCCTTGGGTAGATGATCCAGAGATATAGTAATTGTTAGAAATTAAGTTATAGGCTCTTCTCGCATTAATACGTCCCCAACCGTATATATAATCAGGTCCAACATTTCCTAAGTCATCAGCAGTATTCAAAATTGTTGCTTTCATCAAGCCTGAGTTTGGATTGGTTCCACCATTCAAATCTTTGTAAGCATGGTAAAGTTGAGCTAGTGTTCCTGCAACTCCAGGACAAGCCATAGAAGTTCCAGATTTGAGTTCGTAATTATTAGGGTCAGTAGTTGAATATACAGATGAGCCAACAGCGCAAATGTCGGGTTTAATTCTACCATCTTCACTCGGTCCTCTACTACTTGAATTTGAAATAACATCTGATTGCGTAAGGTTCCCACAAGCAATAACGTTCTTACCAGTTTTATGTCCTCCAGTAATGTTGTACCAACCTGCTCCTGCAGCTCCTGTGCTGCTCGTTCCTGAATTTCCGCAAGAGAAAACGTGCACTAAAGACGGCATGTCATGTATTTGTTCATCCAGCTCACTTGCTAAAGAAGTATAACCACCATTTAATCCATCTCCATAACTTTTAGAAGTAATGGTCAAATTATTTGAAGCATAAAGGGCTGGAACATCATCATAATTCGCATTGCTTGAACCAAAAACTAATACATCAGCCCCATAAGCCATTCCTCTGGCAGTTGGGTCTAGATTTCCAGCACCCGCTAAAATACCGCCACAATGTTCTCCATGATCTCCTGATTGGGATGCTGAAGGTTGATCAAAAAATCTACCTGTGTAATCAATGTGATCGTCTAATAGACTGTTGTCTTGGAGCATAACTGTAACTCCAGTTCCATCATATTGCAACCCATTAGCATATGAAGTTGCTAAATTGTTAGATCTGTGATTAGTAACACCCACCAAATTTTCAGGTTCAGACGGTGCATCTATCTCTTCAAAATAATAGAAGTAGGGAGTTTGAAATAAGTTGTTCAGTTGATCTAATTCAACTTTTAACTCCACTCTGTTTCCCGTTTTATCACCAATAAATGTAACGCCGTTTATTTTTTGAACATTAGCCTCAACATATTCTGGACTTACATTATCATAATAAACCGCATTTACTAATAAAGAATTGTTCCCTTGTAATGCCCAATCAGGATAGTCTTGATTTGCTAATTTTTTAGATTGTTTCTGTCTGTTGTCTAACTTGAATATAGATTTGATCTTATTATTTAGGATACTTAAATCTGAGTTTTTATTGATAGACGCGTAATAAGCATTGCGCGGTAAATACATCAATAGTTCTATACCGTTAACGGCCAAGTCATTCAAAAAAGTTTGATTTGGTATTTCGTTAAATAAAATGATTCGATAATAATTATCCCCTACCAGTTCAGTATCTAAATAATTGTGATCTACTGAAACAGAATTATTAAAAATAGGTTCTACCTCACCAGACTTAAATAGTAGTACATCTCGTTCTTGAGATTGAACAAAGAATGATAAAGCAATAATAGTAGTTGTAAGTGTAATTTTTAAGAGGTTCATGGGCTCTGTTTTTTGAGAGGGTTTCAAGATACGGATAAAAATCCGCCATCTGAAATTCAGACGAAATAATTAACCAAAGCTTTCAAAAATGGGAAGTTTATTCACAGTTGGTAATAGTTCAAGTTCTCAAAAACAGGAAATTGATTTTTTAAGATTTTAACCCTCAAACATCCCATTCACCTCTTCGATATAATCAAGTAATTCTTCTTTGCCAGAAGTATCGACTGCTGAGGTGATAAAATGCGGCGGCATTTCTTCCCAGATTTTTAGCATTTCTCTTTTGTATCTTGGATAGAAGGCTCCTTTTTGCCCTGGTCTTAATTTGTCGAGCTTCGTGAACACCATTGAAAACGGGATTCCTTTTTCGCCGAGATAGCCCATGAAATTTAAGTCAATTTGTTGCGGCTCTAATCGGCTATCAATCAAAACAAAAACGTTCAACAGGTTTTCTCTTTTTTCAAGATATTCTTGAATGAACTTTTCCCATTTCATTCTTTGGGTTTTCCCCGTTTTTGCATATCCATAACCTGGAAGATCAACCAAATACCAATCGTCATTAATAAGAAAGTGATTAATGAGTTGTGTCTTTCCTGGTTTTCCTGATGTTTTTGCCAAACTTTTATGATTGGTCAACATGTTGATCAAAGATGATTTACCCACGTTTGAACGACCTATGAAAGCATATTCGGGCATGTTAGGCTCAGGACATTTAGTGATGTCAGTATTGCTAATTACGAATCTTGCAGTATTGATTTTCATGCTTAATCGCTTGCCAAAAGTTTAGTTAAAACTCTTTGATAATCTTTCATGTATTCTTTTGTTTTAGAAAGACGGCTGAGAAGAGAAGACATACCTTTGTCAAACTCACCTTCCTCGGTATTCATTATATTTTCATAGCATTCATAAAAATCTTCCTGACCTCGCTCGTACAGGTAAATTTCTTCGAAGGCATTGAACTCTTTTTTAGTAAAGGTGCCGTCTCTTTTGGACATTTGGTTCATTAATTTTTTACAAATCTTAACTCCTTTTTTAATATGTTTATCCACAATTTTCATTTCGGCATACATTGGCCCAAAATCTGGTTGCTCTGTATTCGCATTTAAGGTTCGGAAATTTTCACAAAATTGGGAAAGGGAATCTAATATTGTAATTGTTTGTGCTGTATAAGATGAAGCACTTTCAGCTAATTTTCTTTCTTTTTCTGTTTGTCCAATGGCCTGTATTGAACAGGTTGAAATAAAATAGACCAGAAAAATTATCCTGAATGAAAATCTCATTAGAACAATCCGTTAATCTCAGCGTCAATAGAGTGAATAATCTTACCTAAGTCGTCAGCATCTTCATGGAAATTGTTGTCATCAACATCAATTACAATTAGTTTGCCTTTGTCATAAGTAGAGATCCAGGCTTCATATCTTTCATTCAGCCTTTTCAAATAGTCTAAACGAATTGATTCTTCATATTCACGCCCTCTTTTCTGAATTTGGCTTACCAAAGTTGGAACAGAAGCCTTTAAATAAATTAAAACATCCGGAGCAGATATGAAAGATTCTAATAAATTAAAAAGCGAAAAATAATTTTCGAAATCTCTAGTAGTCATTAAACCCATGGAATGTAGATTCGGGGCAAATATGTAGGCATCCTCATAAATCGTTCTGTCCTGAATCACGTTTTCCTCTGTTCCCTTAATTTCTTGAATTTGAGTGAATCTACTATTCAAATAATAAACCTGTAAGTTGAACGACCAACGTTGCATATCTTCATAGAAGTCATTCAAATACGGATTTTGTTCAACATCTTCAAAGTGTGTTCCCCAGCCATAGTGCTTGGCTAAGAGCTTCGTTAACGTTGTTTTTCCAGATCCGATATTTCCAGCGACTGCTATGTGCATAGTTCAAAAATTTAAGAGGTCTAAAAGTATAAATATTATGCAATCAAAAGCGTTAGACCGATCACTTTTTATCAACAAAATTCAGAATCCGAATCTGATTCAAGTGATACCTAAAAATGAAGCTAAATCTTAATCCGGTGAATCAGAAATAATTTATATATTCCAGACAAAGTCGATAATTATGAGAATAGTCTTTTTTATTACAGCCTTAGTTTGGGCGATCTATCTTTATTTTGTGAGTAGTTATGGCTCGCTCGAATTATCTCTCAGAAGTTATGTGGATGTAGAGCTTATTTTTCAGTTCACGCTAATTAGTTGGGGAGTTAGTGCAGCCTCTTTAATAGTATGTTTTATAAGTTTTGCTAAAGTCAGAAAAAAGGGCTCCATTTTTTTGGGCATCATCTCAATTCTTGCAACAATTGTCGCTGGCTTTTTAGGTACGGTAGTGCTGTATGATGTTGGGTCTCAAATTCATGAGGTAGCTGCTGTGTTATATGGAGTGGCGATAGCCCAAATTCTTATTTTCATCATTTTTGGGGGCATGTCCACCAGTAAGAAAACTGCTTAATTTTTAATTAAAGCTTTCTCTCATCATTAGAAAAGAGTTTCTTTGTGATTGAAGAATGAATAATAAAGCTTTAGTTTGGATACTTTTTATCTTCCTGTCATTGACCTGGGGGAGTTCATTTATCTTGATAAAAAAAAGCATGTATCCCGCAGGAGGAGAGGACTTAGTTTTAGGTCCTTTTCAAGTGGGAGCTTTGCGGATCGTAATAGCAGGATTGGTGCTCTTACCAATTGCAATAAAGTTTAAAAAATATCTTACTAAGAAAACGGTTGGTCTGCTTTTGGTGACAGGGTTTTTTGGGAATTTTATGCCGGCAATGATGTTTACCCTGGCCGAAACTGGTATAAGCAGTTCGTTAGCTGGGCTGGTAAATATGGCTACCTCTTTTTTCGTGGTGTTGATTGGAGTTGTTTTTTATAAATCGAAACCTACTTACTTGCAAATGGTCGGTCTCGGACTGGGTTCTGCTGGACTCTTTTTCGTTTTAAATAGCCAATCAGATATTTCGCTAAACAAGGATATTCGCTATGCCTTTTTTCTTTTCCCGGCGACAGTTGGCTACGCCATTTCTTTGACTACGATTAAATTTAAATTAAATCACCTGCCTTCAATTGCCATCACCTCACTTTCGTTTCTGTTGATTTTGGGTCCAGCAATAATTGTGGCTTTACTAACCAATGCATTTACTCCAATATTTGATCATCCAGATGGTTATAAAGCAATAGGATATTTATCAATTCTGTCGGTGGTGGGAACGGCGGTAGCTGTTATGCTGTTCACCAAACTTATTGCCATTTCAAATCACATTTTTTCTTCGGCAATCTCTTATATGTTACCTATTGTTGCTATTTTTATAGGAGTCCTGGATGGTGAAACTTTTCCACCCACTAATTTAATTTGGGTTGCCGTGATTATCATGGGGGTGTTCTTAATGAATCGTCCACCAAAGAAAAATTTCAAGAATTCTCCACAAAATATTGTGAAAGAAGCGTAAAATTCAAAATTAAATCTCTATCTTTGCGCTCCCGTTTTGTATTTAAACTCAAGATGGGATAAAAATTAATTAAAGAAAATTTGTTATGTACGCAATTGTAGAGATAGCAGGGCAACAATTTAAAGTTGAAAAAGACCAACAAGTTTTCGTTCACAGATTACAAGCAGAAGAAGGATCAAAAGTAGATTTTGACACTGTATTGTTAACTGATTCGGACGGAAAAGTGAACGTTGGCGCCCCAGCTATTAAGGGAGCAAAAGTATCTGCTTCAGTAGTAAGACACCTAAAAGGTGATAAGGTTATCGTTTTCAAGAAGAAAAGAAGAAAAGGATATAAAAAGAAAAACGGTCACAGACAATATTTGACTGAAATTAAAATTGATAGTATCAAAGCGTAATCCTGCAATACGGATAAGCGTTAAAATCATAAAATTATGGCACATAAGAAAGGAGTCGGATCTTCGAAGAACGGTAGAGAATCAGAATCGAAACGATTAGGTGTTAAGATATTTGGTGGACAAGCAGCTTTAGCTGGTAACATCATTGTAAGACAAAGAGGAACTAAACATCACGTAGGAAACAATGTTGGTATGGGTAAAGACCATACGTTGTATGCATTGGTAGATGGTGTTGTTGAATTTAGAAAGAAAAAGAACAATCGTTCTTTCGTTTCTGTAGTTCCTTTTGAAACAGAAGTAATTGAGAAAGCTAAGGCAGCTCCTAAAAAGGCAGCACCAAAAGCTGAACCGAAAGCAGAAGTTAAAGAAGCAGCTCCAAAAGCTGAGAAAAAAGAAGAGGCACCAAAGGCAGAAAAGAAAGCTGAGGCTGGTGACGATTTAAATTCTAAAACTGTTGCTGAATTAAAAGATATGGCAAAAGCTAAAGGAATTTCTGGTATTTCATCTATGAAAAAAGCAGATTTAATTGCGGCATTAAGCTAATCAGTAAAAAATATTTTTTTTAAACCCTGACAGAAGCTTTCTCGTCAGGGTTTTTTAATTTTATCCTACCAAAGAACAAAGCATGTTAGAAATAACAAGAATTAGAGAAAATAAAGAGCAAATTGCAAAAGCCTTAAAGGTTAGAAATATTGATGTTTCAGCTCAATTGGATGAGTTGTTGAATATCGATAATGAATGGAGATCGGCAAAGGGAGAATTGGACAGCTTGGCGGCTGAAGCAAATAAAATTGCAAAGGAAATTGGACAGCTTTTTGCACAAGGCAAACAAGAGGAGGCGAATGCTGCTAAAGCAAAAACACAAGAGCTAAAAGAGAACGAAAAAGCCTTGAAAGAGAAAGTTTCGAGCTTAGCAGAATCTTTACAATCTAAATTGTATGAAATTCCTAACGTGCCCAATGAAACCGTTCCTGCTGGAAATTCAGATGAAGACAATATTGAGGTTGCAAGTGGAGGATCAATTCCTGATTTGGGAGAACACGCAAAACCGCATTGGGATTTGGCGCAAGAATTTAATTTAATTGATTTTGAGTTAGGAGTGAAAGTAAGTGGAGCTGGTTTTCCATTCTATTTAGGTCAAGGAGCAAGATTGCAAAGGGCGTTAATCAATTTCTTTTTAGATGAGGCGAGAGATGCTGGCTACAAAGAAGTGATTCCACCATTTGTTGTGAATGAAGCCTCTGGTTACGGAACCGGTCAATTGCCAGACAAAGAAGGTCAAATGTACCATGCGCAAACGGATGATTTATACTTGATTCCAACCGCGGAAGTGCCATTAACCAATATGTTTAGAGATGTTATTGTTAAAGAAGAAGATTTTCCGATTCAGATAACAGGATATACGCCTTGCTTTAGAAGAGAGGCCGGTTCTTATGGAAAAGATGTGAGAGGCTTAAATAGATTGCATCAGTTCGATAAGGTAGAAATTGTAAGAATCGAGCATCCGAAAAACTCAAGAAAGGCCTTAGATGAGATGGTCGCTTACGTGCAAGGGATAGTCGAAAAATTAAATTTACCCTTCAGAATTTTGAGACTGTGCGGAGGTGATTTAGGATTCACTTCAGCTTTAACATTCGATTTTGAAGTATATTCAGCAGCACAAGAAAAATGGCTAGAAGTAAGTTCAGTTTCAAATTTTGAAACTTTTCAAGCAAATCGATTAAAGCTACGTTTCAAGGATGAAAATAAAAAGAGCCAATTGGCTCATACATTAAATGGAAGTGCCTTGGCATTACCAAGAATAATGGCAGCATTGTTAGAAAATAACCAAACTGCTGACGGCATTGTAATCCCTGAGGTTTTAGTACCTTATACAGGATTTAATAAGATAACAAAATAATAGCACGAAATTTGTAGAGTTAAAAAACATGAGATACTCATTTTTAATAGCATTAATTTCAATAGGCGCAGTATTAACCTCTTGCGATCCTTCCAGTAAATATTCTGCAGAAATCACCACAATTGATTCTTGCCTAACGGTTTTGGATGACATTGAAGCACAACATAGTCAAATTGAATATGACAGTTTAACCTATATGGTGAATCATATTTTAGAAAATGAAGCTGTGATTAAATCATTGTATAACCCCGATACAATTTCTCTTGAGTTCGGGACAAAGATGAACGATTGTAAAGGAGTAAGGAAATCTCTCAATGGTGCCGATAAAAGTAAAGTACTTTATCAAAATGAGATTGATGAATTAAAAACGCAATTTATTAATCTCAAAAACGATATTGAAAACGGTGTCTTAAAGGATGAGCAATTGAAAGAATATTTAGAAGTTGAGAAAAAAGATTTAACTGTATTAGTTGGGTCTTTTAGTGCTTTTAATGAGCTACAAGAAAGTCAAAAAAAGTACTATTATAACTCATGTCCGGCCGTAGATGAATTTGTAGAGAAACTAAAAAATGAAGCTCAAGTTCAGTAAAATAAAACCTCTTTTATTATTACTGCTGTTTTTTACGGCTTCAATTGCTATTGCCCAGCCTAGAGATAATGATAGCAAACTTGCGGATCATTATTTTACAAAGGGTGAGTTCGAAAAAGCCGAAGTGTATTATAAGAAAGTCTACAAAAAGTACAAACACCCCATTCATTTTGAAAAGTACTTTTTGAGCTTGTATTATCAGGATAAGTTTGACGAAGCCGAGAAAGTTGCCGAAAAACAAATCAAATCAAATCCTGAATCAAATAACGCACGTTTTTTATTAGCTCAAGTTTATGAGGAAACTGAACGTCATGAAGAAGCTAACTCAATCTATGACCAAATGATTAATGATTTGGTCCCGGTACAAAGCAAAATTACCAGTCTTGGAAAAGAGTTTAAAATTCGTGGGAACAATGAATATGCCTTAAAAACCTATGAAAAAGGAAAAAAGTTAATTCGCAAAGGATATCAATTTCAATTGGAATTAGCTGAGGTTTATTCATCTTTGAATCAGTACGATAAGATGATTCAGGAGTATTTGAACTTGCTTGATTACAGTCAAGTTTATATTAAAACGGTTCAAACTTATTTATCACGAGTTATTGATTTTGAGGAAGATCAAGACCGTGTTGAAATGCTTAAAACTGAACTGTTAACTAGGGTTCAAAAATATCCAGATAAGGATTATTATTCTGAGATGTTGATTTGGTTTTACATGCATAAAAAGGAGTTTAACGGTGCCGTGATTCAGGCGAAAGCTTTGGATAAAAGGATGGGTTTGAAAGGGAAAAGATTGTTTGAAATCGGGGGGATATGCGAGGCCAATGAAGAGTATAAAGCGGCTTCAAAATCCTATCAATATATAATAGAACTTGGACCTTCATCACCATATTATACTTCTGCAATGGAGCGTAAATTAAAGTTAGGGTTTCATCAGGTAACCCGTCAAAAGTCCTATACCCTGGCTGATTTAGAAGTGATAGAATCAGATTTTGAAGAGGCTCTTATCACAATGGGTAAATCAAAAAAAACTTTGGGAATAATTATTCAACAAGCCGAAATCAACGCATTTTATTTAGATAACCCTGAAAAAGCTGAACGCCTCATCAAAGAATGTCAAGACTTGCCTATTTCTTTGATTGAAAAAGCAAAACTTAAAATTTTATTAGGCGATATTTATATTGTTTCTGACAGAATTTGGGATGCAAGTTTATTGTATATGCAGGTTGAGAAACAATTCACTGAGGATATAATTGGGCATGAAGCGAAGTATAAAAACGCCAAGGTATTTTATTATGATGGTGAATTTGAATATGCTAAAGCGCAATTGGATGTATTAAAAGCATCTACCAGTAAATTGATAGCCAATGATGCTATGCAGCTTTCTTTACTTTTACAGGATAATTTAGGGATAGATACCACTTTGGCACCCGTGCAGCTTTTTGCCAACGCGGATTTATTATTACAGCAAAATAAATTTACTGCCGCCATGGAGATGCTTGATAGCTTAGAAAAAGAATTCCCTTTTCACGGTATAATTGATGAGGTATTATTCAAAAAAGCAGAGATTTATCAAGAGCTACAACAATGGGATAAAGCCATTGAGTTTTATGATATTGTAATTGAGTCTTACGGCCATGATATTTTAGCGGATGATGCTGCTTTCGCAGCTGCAAAAATTTACGAGTATAATCTCGAGGATAAAAACAAGGCCGCTGAGTATTATAAAAAGATTATGTTTGAGTTTAAAGGCAGTCTTTATGATGCGGAGGCTCGAGCAAAGTACCGAGAAATTACAGCTAACTTTAATTAATAATGAAGATTATCTACAACGTTACTGTCAACATTGACCTAAATGTCCATGATGAATGGGTTGCTTGGATGCAAGAGGTTCATATCAAAGATGTAATGGCAACTGGGTTATTTCTTGAGGCTAGATTTTCAAGGATTTTGGCAGAAGAAGATGGGGGAAAGTCCTATTCAATTCAATATCTCTGTGAGAATATGGAGACACTTGAAAAATATCAAGAACAATATGCACCCAAACTACAGGCAGAGCATAGCAATAAGTTTGCAGGAAAGTTTGCAGCTTTTAGAACGCTTTTGCGCGTAGATAAAACATTTTAATGTCAGTAAAACCAAAAAAGCATTTAGGGCAACATTTTTTAAAGGATGAAACGGTCTGTCAGCGTATAGCGAACCAAATGGATCTGCATCCAGAAATTAAAACTGTTCTGGAAATTGGTCCTGGAATGGGCGCGCTTACGAAATTCCTATTAGCCAAAGATCATTTTGAAACCCATGTTATCGAGATTGATGAAGAGTCGGTAGATTATTTACATGAAAACTTTCCTGATCTTAGAGGACGTATCTATAGCAGGGATTTTTTACATGAGGATATTAGCAAAATGTTTGATGGTGAACTGGCCGTTTTTGGAAATTTCCCATACAACATTTCTTCTCAAATTTTATTTAAAGTTCTAGATCATAAAAATCAAATTCCATTAGTTGTTGGAATGTTCCAGAAAGAAGTGGCTGAGCGAGTTTCTGAAGGTCCAGGTTCTAAGAAATATGGCATTATTTCAGTACTGTTGCAGGCTTATTATGATATCGAGTACCTTTTTACCGTAGATGAAAACGTGTTTATCCCTCCACCGAAGGTGAAATCAGGAGTGATAAAATTAAAACGCAATAACGTAAAAAAGTTAGACTGTGATAAAAAGTTGTTTAAACGTGTCGTTAAATCAGCATTTAATCAACGGAGAAAAACACTAAGAAATAGTCTGAAATCCTTAATTAATGAGGTTTCTGAGGGCTTTGATACAAGTGATGAACTGTTTCAAAGAAGGGCAGAAACGTTGTCGGTTCAAGAATTTATTCAACTTACACAACAATTAGAAGTGAAAAACTCTAGTTCAAACGTTTGATGTTAATGGAAATTCTCACTAATTTAGCTACAACCTTTTAGCGATTTTTTACGTAATAGGTATTAATGAAAAGACTACTACTCATTTTCTGTTTGTTTTTGATGCCATTTTTGGGCCAGTCCCAGACATGGAGATATGTGCGGCATGAAGTATGCTTGGGTGTTGGTGTGTCAAACTTCCTGGGTGACTTGGGCGGAGCAAAAGGTATTGGTACTCATTATTTCAAAGATTTAAAAGCAAGATCAACAAGACCTTCATTTATGGGGGGGTATAAATTCATGATTTCTCCTGCATTTTCTGTTAAAGCTACTGCTCTTTGGGGCTACTTACACGGAGATGATGCTGTCACTAAAAATGATATTCGAAATAATCGAAACTTGAGTTTTAGGTCAATGATCGGAGAATTCAATGCAGTATGCGAATTTTATCCTTTGGGCGAACGTGTGTCTCCTAGATATAAAGTTTCAGGAATCAACGGAAATAAGACTTTTACTCTAATGCCATATATGTTTGCTGGAGTTGGATTAACGCTTTTCAATCCTAAAGCAAGTTATAATGGAAATTGGATCGCTTTGCAGCCATTGGGAACAGAAGGTCAAGGTCTACCTGGTCGTCCTGAAAAGTACAAGAAATACACAATGAATTTTCCACTAGGTGTGGGGGTAAAATACATGATTGATAAACATTGGAGTTTAAGCTTTGATCTTTCAGTCCGATATACTTTGTCAGATTATATTGATGATGTCAGTACTTCGTATTATCACCCTGCAGCTATCGAAGCGGCCAACGGTCCTGAAGCGGCTGCGCTATCTGATCGCTCAGTTGACCCAAGTTTGGGATGGACTGGTGTGAACGTTTTGCCAAATGGATTGGTGAATTATCAGCAAAGAGGTGACCCGAATTGGAATGATGCATACATGTTTGCAATATTTTCTCTAAACTATCGTTTTTCAAAAGGAGCAACTTATATTCCTAAATTTTAAACGGTATGCGTTACCTGCTGGTCGTATTAGTTTCAGTATTTTCATTGTCAAATACTTTCGGTCAATCTGATCTTTTTAAAGCCAGATTTGAAATGGGTTTTATGGGAGGAGCTTCCTATTATATAGGAGATCTAAACCCAACTAAACATTTTATTTATTCAAAGCCGGCTTTTGGTGCAATAGTTCGTTATAATTTGTCTACTCGTGCGTCTCTCCGTTTTACAGGAACTTATGGTTCAGTTTACGCTCAAGATGCTAAGTCGGACGATTTATTTCAAGTTAATCGAAATTTAGATTTTACATCAAAAATTTATGAATTGGCTGTCGGATTTGAAGTGGATTTATTGAAATATCGAATTAATGATATGAAGTATCCAATTAGCCCTTACTTCTTCTATGAAATTGCCTATTTCAGAATGAATCCAATGACCAGCTATAATGGCAACGAAGTTGAATTGCAATCGCTTGGGACTGAAGGGCAAGGGACTGCTTTATCATCTAAAAGGCCTTACAAGGTCAATCAAATTTCTATTCCATTGGGGATAGGATTAAAGTTCAACTTAAGAAAACGATTGGCCATGTCAATTGAGTATGGCATTAGAAAAACCTTTACAGATTATTTGGATGATGTTTCAGGAAATTATGTGGATCCTGATTTATTGAGAGCCGAGAACGGTCCTATTGCAAGTGAACTTTCAAACAGAACGCTTGATGGCGGTAATTTAACAGGGTTCAACAGGGGAAATTCAGCAACTAAAGATTGGTATGCTTTTTACGGCATTATGCTGACCTTTAAACCATTCAAACGTGATATCTGTACGTTTACTGGTGGCTTTTAATAAAAGGGGCTGATCATTAAATAGACTACAACTCCAGAAATTGCTACGTACAACCAAATCGGGAAAGTATTTTTCGCCCATTTTCTATGCGCTTCTAACTTGTTAGCCCATCCTTTTAAATAAGTCATCATTACCAATGGCAACACAACTAGGCTCAAAAGAATGTGAGAGATTAAAATGAAAAAGTAGACTGTTGTAGAAATTCCAACTTGTGCAGTTTCAATTTCATCTCGAACGCCATCTCCATTAACATCTCCGTAGATCGTACTTGAAGATGTCATATGATAGGCAACGTACATCACAAGGAATAGAACCGAGCACACTACAGCTAAAGTCATTAGTTTTTGATGTGCATCACGTTTTCCTTTTTTGATCATTATGACAGCTGCAATCAACAGTACAGCCGTTATTCCATTAATTGTTGCATAAATGGGTGGTAAAAAATGTAGGTCGATTCCGTCAATTTTAACCGAAAAAAGTACTGCAACCACTGTTGGGATAACAATGGATAAAATGATGACTAGGGGTTTGTATTTTTTTTCTAAATCTTTAGTGGTATTCATTTGCAATTAATTTTCGGATATCATCATTTAACTTGTTTACTTCTTCAGTATCCGTCCCTACATATAATCCTCTGATATGACCTTCTCTATCAACTAGTACAAAATGTTCTGAATGCAAAAAACCGCCTTCAGCGGCATCATCTTCCATGGCATTTACCATATAGCCTTCTTTCCCTAATTCATGAACATAAGCTCTTTCACCATAAAGAAAGTGCCAATTTCGTGTGTCTATTTCTCTATCTTGAATGTATTTATTCAGTTTAGGAATGCTGTCTCTTTCGGGATCAATTGTATGAGATAAAATCATCAGTTCGTCTATATCAGCGGTCATTTCTTGGAAGCGCTTCATTTGTTCAATCATTGCAGGACATATTGCAGGGCACGAAGTAAAAAAGAAATTGGCTACATGAATTTTGCCTTGTACCAATTCGTTAGTAATAGTTGTACTGTCCTGGTTTAATAACGTGAATTGGGGTACTACGTGGTAAATGGTGTCTCCCGGACTGATATCATGCATGCCTATATACGGTAATGGGGTATAAGAAGGAGCGATAGGTTCATTGGAGTCTTCTTCTTGAGGGTTTCCACAAGCAACTAGAATTAGAAAAAGTGGAATGACTTGTAGGTATTTCATGGTTTACTTATTGACGTTTACGAAAGGATGCAAAAATACCTAATTTTGACAGTATTCAGTAATAAAAGGGAAGGATTCAATTAAGTTTAGTTTTACCTCAATCAAAATGTGATTTTGCTGGACCTAGCTGTTTTCTTTTTGCTTTTTTTCTTCGAGTTTCTTGTCAAAATCTTCTTTCTTTAAAAGTTTCAACATGTCAAAGAAATTTCGGATATCAGTATCTCTCTTGGCGCCAGAAACTCCTCTGACATGACCGTCTTGATCAATCAAAACCAAAGAATTGATAAATGCATTCGGGCCAATTTCACCAGTTGCTTTGTCGGAGGCGTGATCCATAAAGTTCTTGCCATAATACTCAAATGAGAAAAGTGGAGTAGGGTCGCCGTAGGTCATCCACCAGATGTTGTTATCATATTCTTTTACTTCTTCGATTAATTTTTCACAAGGTCCTTCAGTGATTGGATTCCCTTCAAAATCGGTTAATACAGAGATGATTTTAACATTGCCATAGTTGCCTTGGTTTTTAGCCATTTTACTATAGAAAATTTCATCAAACAAATACATGGCCATACCACAGGAGTCGAGTTCAGGGCAGGTTTGCTGTATTCCGGTAAGTACAATGAATTTCCCGTTGATAGAATCTCGGTTGATTTTGCTCCCATCAAATCTTGTTAATTCGAAATCAGGAACAACATGTATTGTTGAATCAACAATAGAGCTGTCTGCATCATATTGATAGGTTGTACCAATATAGGGCAGTGTAATAAACTTATTGGTTAAGTTTTTAGCTAAATAGTAGATTATCGCGCCAGGACCAAATACAATTAGTAGAACCGTTAGTACACGTTTCCATCCAGGCATATATATCTATTTAAGATTTAGTGAAGATTCATCCAAGCATCACCAACGTGGTAAGCTTCAGTAACCAGGATAAACACTAGGTATAAAATGAATAAGATATAAGGCCAAAGAATCATCCTTCTCAAGGCTTTTCTCTCATCACCAAGGTGCATAAATACTAGGATGATATAAGCAGCTTTTAATACGGTAAGTACCATATAAATAACTTCAACTCCAAACCATCCCCATGATTCTAATCCTCCAGCAGCCTCTCTAGGTAAAACCCATCCGATTGCTACTTCAATGATTGTTACAATAGAAAGTAAAGCAGTTACCTTCCAAATTTTCTTTCTAATCTTTTGACCATGCTCTTCCGAGTGGTGTCCGTCTAATGAATATTCTATAATATCGTCTCTAACCATGACAGTGTCTTTTTAAATAATATGAATTAAACCAGATAGAAGAAGGTAAATACAAATACCCAAACAAGATCGACAAAGTGCCAGTAAAGGCCAACTTTCTCAACCATTTCGTAATGTCCTCTTTTGTGGTATACTCCTCTTATTACATTACGCAATACCAAGAAGTTGAATAATACCCCTGTGAATACGTGGAATCCGTGGAATCCTGTAATAAAGAAAAAGAAATTCGCATATAATGTTGGTCCGTAGCTATGAATGATAGTTTCATGACCATGTCCTCCAGCTTCAAAGACGCCTCCGTATGGGGAGTGCGATAAAGTGCCATTGTCGTACCAAGTGCTCAAATCACCATCAGGTCCAGCAATAAAAGTAGACCATTCCCAAACTTGAGAACCTAAGAAAATTAATCCACCAACAACAGTTAAAAGTAACCATTTGATTACCGCCTTTTTATCCATTCTGTGACCCGCTTCAACAGCTAACACCATTGTAACCGAAGATACAATTAGAATAAATGTCATTAAGGCAACATAAATCAATGGAGCATGAGCATGTGTAAAAGGAAGGTGAGTAAACACTTCCTCTCCAGTTGGCCAATGGGACGCTGCATCATTTACATTTGCAAACTTTGCGAAGCCCAATGCCGATAATAATCCACCAAAAGTTAATCCATCTGATACCAAGAAAAACCACATCATTAGTTTTCCGTAGCTCACTGAAAACGGAGAAGTGTATCCACCTCCCCAAAGTGTAGCCGAATCGATTTCTTTAGAAGCTGCTCCTGCCATAATCTAATTTTCGTTTGTGCAAGTTTAATGAATAAAAATTAAAAATCCGTATAAATAAAGCCATAAAATACCCAAAAAATGCCAATACATTGAGCCTAATGTAATTCCCAAATAATTTGACTTGGTGTACTTGTTTCGTAACCCTCTGATAAACACGACAAAAAGCGCAATGATACCGCCTATCCAATGCAGTAAATGAACACCAGTAAAAACATAAATATATGAGCTCGCCATATTCTGTTGACTGTACAAATCATTCTCTAATTTGGGTGATAATTTTTTACCATCTATGAAAAATTCTCGGTGCTCGTAATCCAATTTATTGCCGTTGTAATAGATCCAGAAATCTTCACCGTATTTTCCATCCATGATAAAATCTCCACGATCTGTTGTCAAATTTTCACCAAAGCGATTCAGTGCTATATATTTACTTTCTGGGAAATCTCCAGAAACTAAACTTAATTTCCCGTTTGAATAAATCACAGGCTCATTACCATATAATAACATGAATTTAGAACCGTAGTTGCTCAATTCAAATGTTTTCTCTTTGCTTTTGGCTCCGGCCTCTAATTCTTTACCTAAGACACGAATTTCTTCATGTATCTCATCTGAAATAATTTCACCCTTCAAGTAAAATTCGGCGTTATCATAAGAAATGTTCTTGCCTTCATAAGTCAATGAAAAGTAGTTTCCGTATCTGCCTTCTACAGTCATAATCGAACCGGTAACTGCCGAACCGCGTTGGAATAATTGTTTAAAGGCTTGGAATTGAAAAACTCCGAATAATACAGAGCCTAGAAAGGCCAAGCCTAAAGATGCTTTCATTAACCCGAATTGCTCTTTTTTAACGGCATATGCTCCAACAAAAAGAAAAACACTGCTCAAAATAATAACAGTGGTACTCATTTTAAAACCAGAAGGCATAGCAATGTTAACCCAGAAATAGGAGCCTTGAGATACAATATATGCGCTCGTTAAACCAGCAAATATCATGAATGATGCAAAGATGAAGATCCACAAAAGGTTCTTTTTAACCTTCGCATTTAATTCGGGGGTGAGTTCGTGTTTAGTCAAAGCTAAATTTTATCAAAAACGTATAAAAACTGAATAAGTGGCAAGTAAATGAATGACGCAAACATTAATGAACGCGCATATTTATCTTCCATTTTTATAAATAATTTATAGGCCACTAAGAAAAACCAGAGGCCTAAAATTGTTCCTACAAATAGCGTAATGTCGCTTGTCCATTCATAAACCCATGGTAAAAGACTGGTCGGAACCATTAAAAGGGCATATAAGACAATTAAGAAAGCTGATTGTTTACTTTTTCTTGATTTCATTGGTAGAAGTGAAAATCCAGCTTTAGCATAATCTTCATCCTTCACCCAAGCAATTGCCCAAAAGTGAGGGAATTGCCACATGAATTGAACTAAAAACATGGTTCCTGCTACTAAATCAAATTTACCTGTTACCGCAACAACTCCGATCATTGGTGGAATAGCTCCAGGGAATGCACCTACAAAAACCGCCCATGGACTGATTTTTTTCATGGGAGTATATATGGCTGCGTAAAGCACTAAGGCTAAAATCCCTAAAATGCCTGATAGAAAGTTTAATTGAAATAATAATAGTGCTCCTAGAACTCCAAAAGAGCTAGATAAAATAACGGCCTCTGTAACTGACATTCTGCCTTGAGGTAGAGGTCGGTTTTGAGTTCTTGGCATTAATTTATCCGTTTCACGTTCAATGATTTGATTGAATCCGTTTGATGAACCAGTAATTAAAAAACCGCCTCCAATTAGATAAAATAAATCAATTGACATGGTCCCTCCTGCAAAGAAATAACATGCAGCAGCAGATATGACAACCAACATGGATAGTCGCAGTTTGGCAAGCGTTGCTATGTCTTTGAATCGACTAATTCTTAATTCTTTTTCTATGCTTGATTCTTCGGTCACCATTGAGTGAAAAGGCCTTTTTTATAAAGCGCCACAAAGTTAATAAAAAACCAACAACGGTTTTCATGCAAGCGCATAGAATGATTCTAGATTGAATTTTAAGGGTTAATAGATTGACTTAAAAGTCATTATAGCTGTTAAAGATTCGTGAGCGAAGCCCAACCGTAAAACTGTGAAAGTCTTGCGAACCTATAGAGGTGTTGACATGACGCCAATTGTAAGCTGCAATTAAATACATGTTGATTTTTGGAAGGATTTCATATTCATAGATGAACGTTTCGTTGAAAACGTTAGTTCGAAGACCCTGCATATTATAATGCCCGTAAGCTCCATCTCGTAATGCATAAGATTTAAAAATATCCTGTCCATAGCTGATGCTATCCGTGTCAATACCATAAGAAGCAAAGGTTATTTTGTTTGTAAAACGGTGCTTTTTCTTTTTGT
>JAUHXX010000289.1 GCA_030426825.1 Bacteroidia bacterium
TAAACGCAGCAAACTTTTTAGCTTTTGCAGATAAGCCAAAGGTGTTGTACGATTGCAGGTTGACGTTTTGTTGTATCATGAATCCTATTTCAAAACAAAGCTATACAAGTTGTCGCTGCTAAATAAAAGAACACGGAGTTTTTATTAATAAGCAGTCGTTAACAGTTCTATTGTTGTTTTTTTTATAAGCATTTTATTAACAACTTCAATTTTTAGAGAACTCAATAAACCAGAGGATTACAGGGGGTCTATTTGAGGTTGAAATAGTCAAATCAGTTTATTGGCAGCTGCTTGGACGAAAGATGCTTGTCTGAAATTCTAAAAATTTGTACCTTATCGCCACTATGCTTAGAAAATGCTTTCATACGCTGTTGATTTTGGCTCTTTTTATGCCTCAATTATCTTTAAGTCAAGATAATAAGGTTGATGCTCAAGGTAAAAAAACAGGTTATTGGGTTGTTTATGGAAAAGATAAGCCTGATGGAGGACATTGTCCTGATTGCAAAGTTGAAGAAGGTAAGTATGTGGATGGAAGGAAAGAAGGGCCTTGGATTAAGTATTTTGCGGATGGCGTTACACCAAGATTAAAAGCAAACTATAAAGGCGGAAGACCTAATGGTGATTACGAAAAATACCATCAAAATGGAGTGCTGAAAGAAAAAGGCACTTATTCTAATAAAAAACAAGTAGGATTGTTCTTGATTCAAAACGAACAAGGAATTGTAACACAGAAGAAATCATTTAATGATGATGGTAAGGAAGACGGTGTTACTCAATATTTTTATGATGACGGTTCTATTCAAATGGAAATGACCAAAAAAGATGGAATTATCCAAGGTACTGCTACAACTTATTGGGAGAATGGTGATGTCAAGAAAGAAATTACCTATGACGCTAACGGAAAAGCTGGTGAACCAATTTTAAAAGATCCAGTAAATCCTTTAGATAAAAAAGCTGAGCCTAAAGGGTCTGGAGGACCAGATGGCGGTAAGGGTGTTATTAAAGATGGGTCAAGATACAACCGTGATGGCTATAATAAATTGTATAATTCTGATGATGAGCTGTGGATGGACGGAATGTTCAAAAGCGGTAAATTATGGGAAGGTAAATTGTACAAGTACGATTCAGACGGAATTCTATTAAAGATTGAAGTTTGGAAACTCGGTAAATACCATTCTGACGGGCATTTAGAATAAAATTTTCTTCGTTTTATTTGAAATTTAGGTAATGATTATGAGAATTTTCATGATGATACTGTGCTGCATTCCATTTTTATCAATTGGACAAAGGGATACAATTAATCAATATGGCCCCAAAGGCCATAAACAAGGATATTGGATCGTAACTGGTAAATATAAACCAGATAAAGGATATTGCGATACCTGTAGAATAGAAGAAGGATTTTTTATTGATAGCAGGAAAGAAGGGCTTTGGAAAAAGTACTATCTCAACGGAGGTATCAGGTTAGAAGGGACTTACGTAAATAATCGACCAAATGGTCCCTATAAAAAGTTCTATCAATCGGGATGTGTAATGGAAATCGGGGATTTTTCAACTCAATCTAGGTCAAGTTTCGAAAGGTTTAAGGATGACTGTAATCTGATAAAATCGAGTTTTGGTAGCAAGGATATTTTGAGCTCTAAATTTGAAGAACCTAAGGATAAAGAAATTTCAAATTTGGCAAAAAAGGATACGATTAAATATTTTCATTCTGATTCAACTTTAGCTTACAAAGCATTTTTTCTCAATGATGTCTTTACTGCTTATCGCTATTATCGTTGTGGTGACCTTCGTTCAATTATTGAGTATGATTCACTGGGAAATGTTACTTCGACTCAAGAAGTTGAAGCATCAAAAGGTTGTTTTAAATTAAATGGAGAAAAGTCGGATAAAGAACGATTATGGGGAGGCAATGGAAATCTTAAAAATGGTAAATCCTTCAATCCAGAAGGCTACAATAAAATTTATAACAAGGAAGATGAATTATGGCTAGATGGCAATTTTTCTGAAGGATATTTGTGGGAAGGCAAGCATTATCAATATGATTCTGATGGAATACTTGAGAAAATAGAAGTCTGGAAAAATGGGAGTTATCACTCTGATGCTGCATTGTAGAGTTTAAGATCTTTAACACAGAGTACTCAAAGTAGGCGCAAAGGGCACAAAGCAATGTCCTGAGTAAACTTTTCACTGTAATCTCTGCGTTTAAAAAAGAATAAAAAACTACCTATGACACTTGAAATAATTGAATGGCTCTAAACAATCGTTGCAAGAGTGAAATGATTGACAAGGAGTCGATCCAAATTGACTCAGCCTTTTAGTATTCTCAGATTTACATTTAGGACAAATAACAACTTTATTGTCATCAGTAGGAGGGGAGATGCCTTCGGCCATCATTTTAGCCTTTGTAGCTTCAGATAACCAATCCGTATTCCAAGCCGGTGATAAAACGGTGTTGATCGTGATGTCTTCAAAGCCTTTTTCAATCAATTTCTCTCTGATCAAATCTTCAAACAACTTTTTTGCTGGACAACCTGTGTAGGTTGGCGTGATAGTGATAATTAGTGATTCGTTCTGTTTTTCGACATTTCTAATTACTCCAAGTTCTACTAGATTAATGATAGGAATTTCAGGGTCAGGAACCTCAGATAGATAATTCCAAATTTCTTGGTGTTCTTTATGAATGTCTATTACGACCATTTAGCCTCAGGATAAGCTCTAGGCAAATACTGCATTATACTCAATAAATGTCCAATGTGCTCAGAATGAAAACCGTCTCTAAAATCTCGCATTGTCAAAGGCTGAATTTCTTTTCGTTCGACATTGATTTCTGACAAAACACGATTGATTTCATCTTGCCAAACTTTTTCAATATTCTCCACATTCGTCAAATACGTCTTGTCTAATTCATCAAAATTGAAGATTTCTTCAACATATTTCAATAAGTGATCAAAGGCAGCTTGTGTCCGTGAATTGGATTCTTCAGTCCCTAAACCTAATCGATACAACCAATCTCTAGAATGAATCAAGCTGTATTCAATTTCTTTCAAAACCTTTTCGCTTAAACCAACGAGTTGCTGATTTTTTGATGATAACAACTGGGTGAATACTTCTTTAGCCCATACGTCATGCATGAATTGTCTTGCCATTGTCCAAGCGAAATCTTCGTTTGGTTGCTCAACCAATTTGATATTGTAGTATTCACGCTCGTTTCTTCTGAAAACATAGTCGTCAGGAGTAAATTTGTTACCTTCTATACTTGCAATTATTTTATACAGCTCCTCAGCTCTTCCGAATAAATCAAGAGAACAATTAGAAAGTGCAATGTCTTCCTCTAAAAACGGACCTTTGCTACACAATTCAGCCAACCTTTGCCCAAGAATAAGAGAAGTATCCGCAATTCTGAATAAAAATTTAGCTTCGTTATTTTCAATTGTAATTTTCATGCTTATAAATGGTTAACCCCGTCAGGAGTAACGTAAAATGTTGCGTGTCTGTATGCTTTGTCATCTGCAGGGTCAAAAAATGCATCTGCTTGATCAAGAGGTACAGAAACTATAGCTTCAGTTGGAACTACCCAAAGAGCTCTTCCTTCACTTCTTCTTGTATATAAATCTCGGGCGTTTTGTACCGCCATTTTTTTGTCGTAAGCGTGAACGTTTCCGACATGTTTAAAAGGTAAACCGGATTTTTTCTGAACAAAAACTTCCCAAACTTTATCTCCTTTTTCCATTAGTAATATCTTATTTTATGCTACTTGTGCTTCCGTTTTTTCAGCATAAGCTGTTGCTGCTTCACGAACCCACTTATTATCGTTGTGTGCTTTTTTATGATGGTCTAGACGTTCCTGATTACAAGGCCCATTTCCATTAACAACATTCCAAAATTCGTCCCAATTAAATGGACTAGTTTCCCAATGTTGAGTTTCTTCATTGAATTTTAAACCTGGATCTGGAATGGTTAATCCTAGATACTCAGCCTGAGGAACAGTTCTGTCAATGAATCGCTGTCTTAGGTGATCGTTTGATTCTCTTTTGATTTTCCATTCCATTGATTGTCCTTTATGAACAGAATCTGCATCATGAGGCCCAAACATCATCAAAGCAGGCTCCCAGAACCTGTTTAAGGCGTCTTGCGCCATTTCTTTCTGTTCTGGTGTACCAAAGGCCATTTGACACATAATTTCATAGCCTTGTCTTTGGTGGAATGATTCTTCTTTACAAATTCTAATCATTGCTCTTGAGTACGGTCCGTAAGACGTACGTTGAAGAGAAACCTGATTAACAATTGCTGCGCCATCTACTAACCAGCCAACTGCTCCCATGTCTGCCCAAGTTAAAGTTGGGTAATTAAATATTGAAGAATACTTTGCTGTTTGATTGTGCAATTGCTCAATCATTTCTTGACGAGTTATTCCCAGAGTTTCGGCAACTGAATATAAATAAAGTCCGTGCCCGGCTTCATCTTGAATTTTAGCAAGTAATACTTGTTTAGATCTTAGTGATGGTGCACGTAATAACCAATTCCCCTCAGGTTGCATACCAATAATCTCGGAATGCGCATGTTGCGAAATTTGACGAATATTGGTTTGACGATACTTGTCTGGCATCCAATCTCTTGGTTCAATTTTTACTTCAGCTTCAATTTTCTCTTCGAATTCTTTGAGTAGTAATTCGGTATTTTCTAGTGTCTCTTTCATAAGATCAAATAAATATCTTATGCAAAGAAACCTTAGATT
>JAUHXX010000290.1 GCA_030426825.1 Bacteroidia bacterium
GCAGATATTCACTTGTCAGATGAAATTCGGCAATTACAGGAAGATTTACAACAGAACATAAAGTATTGCCACTTGCTACTTGAAAAGTACAATCTACCCAACCTTGCAGAGATTGACTCTCCTATTTTCTTTGTTGGAGTTGGGTTACCTAAAGTAGGATATAATGTAGTATCAAAAATGAAAGCTCAAGGGTTTCTTGTGAACATTGGAATATTTCCAGCGGTTCCAATGAAGAATACAGGTGTACGTTTCACAATTACAAGACTTCACACATTCAAACAAATTGAAGAAATGGTGCGAAATCTTGCTTTGGCATTTAAAGCTTCCCTGATTGAAGAGAATTATTCACTTGAAGAGATTTACAAAGCATTTAAAATAAAATCCGCCCGAACACAAGAAATTGAAAAGTCAATTAATAATATAATAAACGATAAAGAATTAATACTGGAATCTTTTGAAACAATTATTGACGTCAATAAGAATGCTTGGGATTCGACAATTGGTTCAAGATCTGGATTTGATTGGAATGCCTTAAATGTTTTGGAAAATTCATTTAAAGAAAACACATGTCCAGGTGAAAATTGGGATTTCCACTACGTTATAATTAAGAATAAACTGGATGAAATAGTACTGTCCACATTTATAACAACAGGTATCATGAAAGATGATATGCTTTCATCAAAAGAGCTATCATTTGATATTGAGAAAATGAGAAAATCAAATCCTTATTATTATTGTTCTAAATTTATAATGATAGGCAGTTTAGCGACAGAGGGAAATCACATATTTCTCAACAATAACTATAAGGATCACAGTGTTTCATTGAATTTATTGTTTGATAAATTACAGAAAATCCAATCTCAAAATAAAGCAACGTCAATTATCATTAGGGATCTTGATAATTATGATGACCGAATGGATGATCTTATGGTGGATAATGGTTACTTTAAAGCAGAAATGCCCGAATCTTTCAGTTTAGATATAAAAAGTTGGAATCCTAATGAAAATTTTTTAGAAACCTTATCTAAAAGATCTAAAAAACATTTTAAACAGAATGTACGGAGATTCGAAAATAAGTTTAAAATAAATTTGATCTCTGATGTAAACAGGGAGAAGTTAGATGCACTATATCAACTTTATTTGAATGTCCACGCTAAAGGACTTGAGCTCAATACTTTTAAATTACCTTTTAAGTTTTTCGAAACGATTAATCTAAATAAGAATTGGGACATCATAACTTTAGATTTATTACCAGATGAACAGAACAAATTGGTTGAGTCTAAAACTGTAGGAGTGGTGTTCGCTTACAAAGGAATTTCAACTTACGTCGGCGGAATGGTAGGTATTGATTACGAGTTTAACAGACAATACGGAGTTTATCGTCAATCAATATATCAATTTATTAAAGCCGGTAAAGAAGCAGGTTTTAATAAACTAGATTTTGGGTTTTGTGCAGGTATTGAAAAAAAGAAATTCGGAGCAGTAGGCCACAAGAGTTGTGCATATATGCAAGTCAAAGACAACTTTAAATTTGAATCATTAATGGCTGGTACATTCAGGAAGGAGGTAAAAGGTGAAGTTGCCCAACTTGACTAAAGAAGAATTCTGCCTGTTCAATAAACATTCGCAGAACTGCTTAATTGAAATGCATGGAGCCCTAATTACAGCGAAAGTTGTAAATGGGGAAATCCATATTTCAATTTATATCATTTATGAATTTTATGTCCAAGTAACAAGGGGATTACCTGAATTTAATTTGATAGATATCTCTCATGTTGTTAATATGACAGAATTTAGTAAGTATTTAGGCTTAGATTCCTCAGAAAATACAACGGAAATTCATCTAGCGTAGAAAAAAAATAAAATTATTTTTTCATTCGAAATATAGACTGTAAAAGGGTTTAAAATTCACTTGATAAATTTTTTAAGAATGATGTTTTTTTTAGGTCGCTTTTAGTCCTATATTTATATGTAGCCCAGTGTTTTCTAGGTGTTTAAACGTATGTAGTAAAAGAAGATGACATCAAAAGTTGTTTCGTATAAAAAGTTATTCTCAGAATTTATTTCTGCATCTGATCTTTTGGAGAGCAAAATTGTTGAACAATTACACGAAGAAATTGGCTCTGATTTAATGGCACTGAAACTTAAGTTATCTGCCTCAGATTTAATGGAAGAGGTCAAAAATGACGTAGATGATAAAATCAATTGCTTATTGATGAAGATAAAAGAGCTATCTAACCAGTTTTACCCCGCTGCTTTGGATGAGTTAGGATTGAAAGGTGCATTAAGGGCCTGCGTAAGGAAATGTAATCACTTTTCAAACGTTTCGGTGAATTTTAATGAAGTAGAAAAGGCAGACTTATCTATGCCGATTGAGACTCAAAGACAATTGTATTATATAATAGAAGAAATCCTCTTGAAAATAATTGACCAATCAAATGACAATTTGATTGAAATTAATATGAATGAATTTGATCAATTTTTTGAATTAAAAATAGCCGATAAAGAGAACATTTGTAGTACAATTCTTACCAATGAGGTGTATTTGACGGATCTGGGGATTCAAAAAATGCACAGTAGAATAGCGTCAATTAATGCTAAAATTCTTTTTCAAGATGCAGATCATGAACCAAAAATTAAAATATTAGTAACCAATGGCTAAACAAACAGTGAAAATCGGAATAGCAGAGGATCAAACCTTGTTTAGACAAGGACTGATTCAAATTTTAAATGAATTTGAAAATGTTGAGGTAATCGTTGAAGCAGAAAATGGACAAGAATTTCTGGACAAAATAGAAAGTTGCCCGGTAGATATAGCCTTCTTAGATTATAAAATGCCTGTATTAAACGGTGCCAGAACTGCTTCGCAAATTTCAAAACGATTTCCTGAAACAAAAATCTTGTTCATTTCAATGTATAATGAAGAGGAATTCATAGTGAGCGCAATTGAAAATGGTGCAAATGGTTACATTACCAAAGATCAAGATGTAGACGAAATTGAATTAGCAATAGATTCTATAATGAGTACCGGATATTACATGAATGACGGTACTTCTAAGCTCTTAATTGGTAATTTGCTTTCTAATGGTAAACTATCTCCAACATTCAAGTCTGATAACAAATTATCGGATCTTGAACTAACAATCATTAAACTCATTTGCGAAGAATATTCAACCAAAGAAATTTCAGAATATCTGCATAAAGGTATTAGAACAGTGGAAGGCATGAGGTCAAATATCCTAAAGAAAACTGGTGCTAAAAATTCTAATGGAATTGTTATGTACGCCGTGAAAAAAGGAATCGTTGATATTTGAATTAACTTAGGAATAAAAGTTTAACAAATTTTTCACTTTACTTGAGGATGGTTTTTTACTATCTTTGAGCTAGTGGTAAAAATGAAATCATATATTCTATTAGTGCTGTTCTGTGCGAGCACAGTCTCGTCATTTGCCACTATTCATAGATGTGAAGGTCAGATCACTGACTTTGAATTGTTCACGATCGCTGAATGTGATGAACATGAAGAAGAGCAAGAAAATTCTTGTCACGATAGATGCTGTAAAGCAGAAGAATCTGAATCAGAACCTTGCTGCGATACGTCACAATTAAACGATAATGATTCTGATTTAGTCAATACGATTATTCAAAATATTTCGTTTAAATCAGAATTCATTCAAACTAAGATTAGCCTCAAACCTATTACAGTGATTGCTGAAAAATCCCTGCTAAGGTTTGCGAGTTATTCTCCACCCCCAATAGAAAGGAATATCCTAGTTGATATTCAATGTTTTAGAATTTGATTCAGTGTTGGTTCTTAAGAATTAATCACTAATTAAATTTAAAACATGACTAAAATAAGAAATTGGTCATTGGTTTACCTGATGTTGATCTTACCCTTTCATTCGTTTTCACAGGATGAACATAGCGAAATCACTGGTAAACTAGTCACCACAAATAAAGATAATAAAGAAGAGCCCGTCCCTTGGGCAAAAATAAAAAGCGCTGTGCATGGAGATCAGGTGATCACCAATGAAAATGGCGAGTTTAAAATAGACGTACACATTCCAGACACGCTCTTTATCAAGGCGGTTGGATATGACCTCATGGTCTTTCCCGTTGCTGACGGAGGTGAAGATTTTACCATAAACATGTCTTCTGAAAATATGCTGAAAGGTGTTGTAGTCGTGGCCAGAAATGAAGGTAAGTACATTGACTTAAAAGATCCTTTCAATATTGAAAAAATAGGTCAAGACGAATTGAGAAAAGCGGCTTGCTGCAATTTATCTGAATCTTTTGAAACTAACGCTTCTGTTGATGTGAATTTGACTGATGCGGTGTCAGGAGCAAAAAAGATCCAAATGCTTGGACTAGATGGTGTTTATACCCAAATTCAATGGGAAAACATTCCGCTTGTTAGAGGTTTGTCTACTTCGTATGGCTTAGCATTCACACCTGGTACATGGATTGAATCTATTCAAATTACTAAAGGAACAGGGCCTGTTGTAAACGGCTACGAATCTATCGCGGGTTCGATTAATTTGGAGTTAAAAAAACCAACTGAATCAGAGCGATTATATGTGAACGTTTACGGTAATCGATTTGGACGAGCTGAGTTAAATCTACATGGTGCTCAAAAGATTAACGATAAATGGTCAACGCTCACTTTTTTGAGTGGATCAAATCAATTCTCTGAAGTAGATA
>JAUHXX010000291.1 GCA_030426825.1 Bacteroidia bacterium
ATGATGGCCGAGCATCAGGTGGTAATACTGAAGGAGGCCCAATCGATGAAACAACTGACAGACCTGGAGGCCTATATCAATAATCCTCTGGACACAACCATATTTGTGATCGCTTACAAGCATGGTAAGCTGGACGGTCGAACCAAGTTTGCCAAGACACTGCAGAAGACAGCTGTCGTATTAGAATCAAAAAGACCCTATGACAACCAAATGCCGGCCTGGATCGCAACCTTCATGCAGAAGAAAGGATATAAGATCAATCCTGCCGAGTCATCATTGATTGCCGAGTATCTGGGAAATGACCTCTCCAAAGTGGCAAATGAATTATCCAAATTGGTGATCAATCTACCCAAGGGAGAAACCATCAACAAGGACCACATCCAGGAACATATCGGCATCAGTAAGGACTACAACATCTTTGAGTTACAGAATGCTTTGGGTACTCGAAATAAGGTCAGTACGTATAAGATCATACAATATTTTCAAGCCAATCCCCGCAACAACCCACTGGTCATGGTAGTTGCCACCCTCTTTTCCTACTTCAATAAGATCTACCTTATGCAGTTTCTGCGTAATGCACCGGACCGAGAAGTACAAAAAACACTGGGCTTGTCCACAAGCTATTTTGTGAAAGATTATCGTACAGCAGCCAGAAACTACAATCGACTACAGACCGAAAGAATCCTGCACCTTCTACGACAGTATGATCTGAAATCGAAAGGAGTCGATCGGGGTAGTTTTACAGACCAATCCCTCATGCAGGAAATGATCTATCAGATTTTAAGTACATAGGTGCATTAAATTTTTAGCACAATCTTTGCTGAAGTCAAAAAAGGATCTATATTTGAACCAATTATGAAAAAATTCAGAAATAACAATTGGTGGTGGACAGACAATACGCAACGAAGGGTGTATTGACTGGGCACTATTGTAAAAAATAATTCACGGCTCGTCGGACACCCGACGGGCCGTTTTTAGTTTAACCCTTTTGGGTCCATAGAAAATCAATGGACTCAGAATAATTAAGAAGATCAACGACAAAAAAATAATACCATGTCGGTTAAAGTCATATCAACCAACCAACGACTACTTGCAGACACTGTCACTCCCGTGGGAATTTTCCTTCGTATCCGTGATCGATTTCTAAATCCTTGTTTACTTGAAAGTAATGACTACCGGTCAGCTGAAAATAGCAACTCAGTGATTGGCTTTGATCCACTTGCAACTATCGAAGTACGATGTGGACATGTCAAACTTAGCTATCCGGATGGCACCATAGAAGAGCGACAATTAGAAAAGGCCATGGAATTACCTAAAATATTCAGGGAATTCATGGACAGTATGGACGTACAATATGAAGGAGAAAAAGCGCCCGTAAATGGTTTTATTGGACACACCAATTTTGATGCGGTGCAGTACTTTGACACCCTGACTTTTGATGCGCAAAAAAGAAAAATAGATATCCCTGATGTACATTATACGTTCTACCGATACTTTATAAATATCAACCATTTTAATGGTGAGCTATTTCTTATCGAAAATCGTCTAGAGCACGAGGAAAGCAAACTGGAACGAATAAAGAGAGTCATCTACGATCATCATATACCCTCTTACAGTTTTAAATTGATCGGTGAAGAGAAAAGCAACCTAACGGATCAGGAGTTTCGGGATCTTGTATCAAAAGGGAAGCACCACTGCCAGATCGGAGATGTTTTTCAGATTGTATTATCCAGACAATTCACACAAAAATACCAGGGAGATGATTTTAGAGTATACCGTATTCTACGGTCAGTAAATCCTTCACCATATCTATACTACTTCGACTATGGACATTATCGGATTTTTGGTAGTTCTCCAGAATCACAACTGGTTGTAAAAAATGAAATTGCCCGGGTTAATCCCATCGCGGGGACATACAAACGTACGGGACATGATATTGAAGATGCTAAACGTGCGAAAGCCCTGCTGGCTGATCCAAAGGAAAATGCAGAACATGTAATGTTGGTTGATTTAGCACGAAACGATTTAAGTAAACACGCCACTAACGTAACTGTGGAAACCTATAAAGAAGTACAGTATTTTAGTCATGTAATTCATTTGGTGTCAACAGTGACAGGTAAAATCACAGGAAACCCTATAGAAATTGTAGGAGATACGTTTCCTGCAGGAACATTAAGTGGAGCTCCAAAATACAAAGCCATGGAATTAATTGATACCTATGAAAATCAAACTCGTGGATTTTACGGAGGATGTGTTGGTTTTATAGGGTTGAACGGAAATGTAAATCAAGCCATTGCGATTCGTTCTTTTGTGAGTAAAAATAATACCTTGTTTTATCAAGCAGGAGCAGGAATTGTAATTAATTCAAAAGAAGAAAACGAACTACAAGAAGTAAATAACAAATTAGCCGCATTAAAAAAAGCATTAGTGTTAGCAGAAAACATATAAGATGGATATACTAATTTTAGATAATTACGACTCATTTACCTACAATCTGGTACATTATGTAGAAGATATCACAGGAAAGTTACCTGATGTATATCGTAACGACGAAATTTCTGTAGAAGAAATTAAAAATTATGATGCTATTATTCTTTCGCCAGGACCAGGGATTCCTGATGAAGCAGGTATTTTAAAAGAAACCATAAAAACGTATGCAGGTAAAATTCCAATTTTTGGAGTTTGCTTAGGTTTGCAAGCAATTACTGAAGTTTTTGGAGGAGAGTTAGAAAATTTAAGTGAGGTTTTTCACGGAGTTGCTACAGAAATGAAAGTAACCAAGAGTGATACAGTTACTTTTAAAGATATTCCAGAAACATTTGAAGCAGCTCGTTACCATTCATGGATCGCTTCTCATATTAATTTTCCAGAGGAATTAGAAGTAACAGCAATTGATGAAGATGGAGGAATTATGGCATTACGTCATAAAGAGTTTGCTATTGAAGCAGTACAGTTTCACCCGGAAAGCATTTTAACTCCAGAAGGAAAAAAGATGCTTCAGAATTTTATTGCTTTTGCCGAAAGCCAAAAGCCAAAAGCTTAAAGCCATTGACATGAAAAAAATACTAAACACCCTATTTGAACAAAAGCGATTGACTAAAGAACAATCGAAAGAAGTATTGATAAACATCGCACAAGAAAAATACAATGCTTCACAAATAGCTGCATTTATTACCGTGTTTTTAATGCGTCCGGTTTCAGTTGATGAATTATCAGGATTTAGAGAAGCTTTGTTGGAGTTAGCGATTAAAGTAGATTTATCTGATTTTAATACCATTGATTTGTGTGGAACAGGAGGTGATGGAAAAAACACCTTTAATATTTCAACATTAACTTCATTTATTGTTGCAGGAACAGGGAATAAAGTAGCAAAACATGGGAATTATGGAGTTTCTTCTGCATCGGGATCGTCTAATATGTTAGAGTTTTTAGGATATAATTTTACAAACGATGAGTCAACTTTAAAGCGTCAGTTAGACGAAGCAAACATTTGTTTTTTACACGCTCCGTTATTTCATCCAGCTATGAAGGTAGTGGCTCCCATCCGTAGAGAATTAGGGGTCAAAACATTTTTTAATATGCTAGGTCCTTTGGTAAACCCGAGTCAACCACAAAATCAGTTAGTAGGTGTGTTTAATTTAGAGGTTGCTAGAGTGTATAATTACATGCTACAACAATCAAATGTAAACTATGGCGTGGTACATGCATTAGACGGATATGATGAAATTTCATTAACAGGAGATTTTAAATTGTTTACTAAAGAAGCAGAGCAACAAGTTTCTCCATCTGATTTAGGACAAAAGCAAATCGTTCCATCCGATATTTTTGGGGGCAATACAGTTAAAGAAGCTGCCGAAATATTTGTGAATATTATAAATGGAAAAGGAACAGAAGCACAGAACAATGTTGTGTTGACAAATGCTGCCTTTGCCTTAAAAACTATTGATAAACATAAGAGCTTTGAAACTGCTTTTGAAGAGGCAAAAGATTCGTTGTTAGGGTTAAAAGCAAAAGAATGTTTACATTCTTTAATTACGAATAACTAATTCATAATTAAAAAATCATAATTTATAATTGAGATGACAATACTAGATAAAATCACTGAATTTAAAAAAAGGGAAGTAGCAAAAATAAAAGCTGAGGTTCCAGTTAAAAAATTAGTGGAAAGTCCGAATTTTAAAAGACAGCCAATTTCACTAAAAAAATCATTGTTGGATCCGTATTCAACAGGAATTATAGCAGAATTTAAACGTCAATCACCTTCTAAGGGAATTATCAACGATAAAGTAACGGTTTCTGAAGTTGTTGAAGGATATTTAGATGCTAACGTTGCAGCATTATCGATTTTAACAGATACCTCATTTTTTGGAGGTACGATGGCAGATTTGATGGAAGCAAGAACAATCAACGAGCAAAAACCTATTTTAAGAAAAGATTTTATTGTTGATGGATTTCAAATTGTAGAAGCCAAAGCTATTGGTGCTGATGTAATTTTACTAATAGCGACTTGCTTAACAGCACAAGAATTAAAAAACTACGGACAATTAGCTCATGATTTAGGATTGGAAGTCTTGTATGAAGTGCATACCCAAGAGGATTTGGATAAGATAGGGAGTTT
>JAUHXX010000292.1 GCA_030426825.1 Bacteroidia bacterium
CATCATTCTGATTGCCGTATCCTTTGCTGTGTCTGTTACTTTTATCATGATTCTCTTATTTGTAATTCATCTAAATAAGACGAACTAGAGTACAAAAATACCACTTTTGTGGTATTGCCATGTCGTTATGTTTGATTTATTCCATCTAAAATTCGACACGTAACACTTAAAACTCTTTAAATCAATTGATTGCGTGATGTTTTTATTTAGAACGATTCTAAACAGCTGATGGTTAGTCTAAAGAATGATTGATTTTCGCTCTTAAAACAAAATGACGGTTAATTTTGTTCTTAACTAAACCTTAAGACGTAATTTCAATATATGAAAACTTCTATCGCAAGGAAAATCTTAATGGCCTTATCAGGCTTCTTCCTTTTATTTTTTCTACTTCAGCATTTGACAATAAATTCATTATCACTTTGCTCTGAAGATACTTTTAACAGTGTTTCCCATTTCATGGGTTATAATCCTGTTGTTCAGTATGTGCTGCAACCTGTTCTAATCTTCGGTGTCCTATTTCATCTTATTATGGGGATGTACCTAGAGGCACAGAATAACAAGGCTAGAACTAAAAAATATGCAAGTAACAATGCAGCTGCTAATTCTACTTGGATGTCACGAAACATGATCATTACTGGAATTATGGTAATGTTGTTTTTAGGATTACACTTTTATGATTTTTGGGCAGTTGAAATGAATTACAAATACGTTGCTAAACTTCCTGAAGATCCTACAAGATATTATGAAGAACTACAGCATAAGTTTGTTGATGTGTGGCGTGTTGCTATTTACGTTTTGTCATTTGTGTTCTTATCACTGCATTTAATGCATGGATTTCAGTCCGCTTTTCAATCCGTTGGATTCAGACACAATAAGTACACTCCGATCATTAAAAAATTAGGTACACTGTACGCAATCTTAGTTCCACTAGGGTTTATCGTAATCGCAGTTTATCATCATGTTTCACAACTTTAATATTATTTAGATGTCAGTATTAAATTCAAAAGTACCTGAAGGTCCAATTAAAGATAAGTGGACAAATCATAAAAATCACATCAATTTAGTAAACCCAGCAAATAAGCGTTTGATTGACGTTATTGTTGTTGGAACTGGATTAGCTGGTGGATCTGCTGCAGCATCTTTAGCAGAGATGGGATACAAAGTGAAAGCATTTGCTTTTCAAGATTCACCAAGACGTGCGCACTCAATTGCTGCACAAGGTGGTATTAACGCAGCGAAAAACTATCAAAATGATGGTGATTCTACTTACAGATTATTCTATGATACAGTAAAAGGTGGAGATTATAGAGGAAGAGAAGCAAACGTTTATCGTTTAGCTGAGGTTTCTGCAAATATTATTGACCAATGTGTTGCTCAAGGTGTTCCTTTTGCAAGAGATTATGGTGGATTATTAGATAACAGATCGTTTGGTGGTGTACTTGTTTCTAGAACCTTCTATGCGAAAGGCCAAACGGGACAGCAATTATTATTGGGTGCTTATTCAGCAATGAATCGCCAAATTGGAAAAGGAAAAATTGAAATGTATAACCGTCATGAGATGTTAGATCTTGTAAAAGTTGACGGTAAAGCAAGAGGAATCATTGTAAGAAACCTTGTTACCGGTGAAATTGAAAGACATTCTGCTCACGCAGTTGTACTTGCTACTGGTGGTTATGGAAATGTTTTCTTCTTGTCGACTAATGCAATGGGATCAAATGTTTCTGCTGCATGGCGTGCACATAGAAGAGGAGCATTTTTTGCTAATCCTTGCTACACGCAAATTCACCCAACTTGTATTCCACGTTCAGGTGATTATCAATCTAAATTGACATTGATGTCAGAATCACTTAGAAATGATGGTCGTATCTGGGTGCCAAAAAATATGGAAGATGTTGAAGCGATTCGATCTGGAAAGAAAAAGCCGGTTGAATTGTCTGAAGACGAAAGAGATTATTACTTAGAAAGAAGATATCCTGCCTTTGGAAATTTAGTACCAAGGGATGTTGCTTCAAGAGCTGCAAAAGAAAGATGTGATGCTGGTTTCGGTGTAAACGCAACGGGAGAAGCAGTATTTTTAGATTTTGCATCTGCTATTCAACGTTATGGGAAAGAGGCAGCTACCGTGAAAGGTGAGAAGAACGCTTCAAAAGAAAGAATTACTGAATTGGGAGAAGAGGTTATCAGAAATAAGTATGGTAACTTATTCCAGATGTATGAGAAAATTGTAGATCAAAATCCATACAAAACTCCAATGATGATTTATCCGGCTGTCCACTACACAATGGGCGGATTATGGGTTGATTATAACCTGATGACAACGATTCCTGGATGTTATGCTGCTGGTGAGGCGAATTTCTCTGATCACGGAGCTAATAGACTAGGAGCGTCTGCCTTAATGCAAGGTTTAGCTGATGGATATTTTGTTTTGCCTTATACAATAGGTGATTACTTAGCTGACGAAATTAGAACAGGACCAATCCCAACAGATAGTCCAGAGTTTGAGGCTGCTGAAAAAGAAGTTAAAGAAAGAATAGACAAGCTAATTAATAATGCCGGAACAAAATCTGTAGATCATTTCCATAAAGAACTTGGAAAAGTGATGTGGAATAATGTGGGGATGGCAAGAAATGAGGCAGGTTTAAAAGAGGCCATTTCAAAAATCAGATCTATTCGAGAAGAGTTTTGGAAGGATGTTCAAGTACCGGGTACAGCAAACGAATTTAATCCAGAATTAGAGAAAGCAATGAGAGTTGCTGACTTCTTAGAATTGGGTGAGTTATTTGCAAAAGATGCTTTGCATAGAAATGAATCTTGTGGCGGACACTTCAGAGAAGAGTCAGTTGAGATGGATGGAGAACAAAAAGGTGAAGCCAAAAGAGATGATGTCAACTTTAAGTATGTTGCAGCTTGGGAATGGAATAACGATCCAGGAGAAGCGAACTTGCACAAAGAAGAGCTTGAATTTAAAGATATTGAGTTAAAACAACGTTCATATAAATAAGAAAGATTATGTCAGATAAAACAATGAACTTAACATTAAAGATTTGGCGTCAAAAGGATGCGAAATCTGCTGGAAAAATGGAAACATATCCGATTTCAGGAATTTCTGAACACATGTCTTTCTTAGAAATGTTGGATGTATTTAACGAGCAACAAATTAATGCGGGTAACGAGCCTGTAGCATTTGATCATGATTGTCGTGAAGGGATCTGTGGGATGTGTTCACTTCAAATTAACGGTGAAGCGCATGGTCCAGATAGAAAAGTGACGACCTGTCAATTACACATGAGAATGTTCAAGGATGGCGATACAATAACTATTGAGCCTTTCAGAGCAACTGCATTCCCAGTAATCAAAGATTTAGTTGTAGATAGATCATCATTTGATCGTATTCAACATGCTGGAGGCTTTGTATCTGTAAATACATCTGGAAACACGCAAGACGCAAACGCTTTACCAGTGCCTAAAGCAGATGCCGATAATGCCTTTGACGCAGCAACTTGTATTGGGTGTGGAGCTTGTGTTGCTTCATGCAAAAATGCATCTGCAATGCTATTTGTTTCTGCTAAAGTTTCTCAATTTGCATTGTTGCCACAAGGAAAAGTTGAAGCGAAAGATCGTGTATTGAACATGGTGCATCAAATGGATTTAGAAGGGTTTGGTAACTGTACTAACACTGGTGCCTGTGAGGTTGAATGTCCAAAAGGTATTTCTTTAGACAATATTGCAAGAATGAACAGAGAGTACTTGAAAGCTTCGATTCAGAAAGATTAAATAGAATTAAATAAATTAGAAAGGTGACTTAGATTTTCTTCGTCACCTTTTTTTGTACCTTCATTTTGGATGACACCTAAAGATATTATAAACAAAACTATAATTGTTGCGCCGCTTGATTGGGGGATGGGTCATTTAACTAGATGTTCTGTATTGATTCATCAATTATTGTCTGCGAATAATAAAGTGGTGTTAGCTGGAACACAATTTCAATGTGACTGGATGATTAAAGAATATCCGCTGATCCATTGCGAAATAATTGATGGATATAAAGTCACTTTAGATTCAGAAAAGTCAACCTATTGGCAAATGATTTTGCAATCAAGTAGGATGTCTAAAGTCATGAAACTTGAATATCATAAAGCAGAAGAATTAATTCAAAAGTACAATGCGCATGTAATCGTTTCTGATAATCGTTACGGGTTTAGATCTGACAAAGTGACGTCTATTTTAATAACGCATCAGTTGTCACCTCCAGTTCCAAGGCTGAGATCTTTGGTAACAAAAAGAATTAAAAATTGGGTCAACAAGTTCAATTATTGTTGGATTCCAGATATCAACGAAAATCCCCTTTGCGCAGAATTAAACAATGTAGAATTAAAAATTCCTAAAATTTATATTGGCCACTTATCAAGGTTCAAGAATTTAAGCCTGCCACAACAGATTGAATTTTGTTTCATAGCCTCAGGCCCTTCACCGCAGATTGAACATTTTTCTAAAATGGTCTCAGAATTATTAGAAAGAAGTAACCAAAAATATGTTTTAGTGGTTCCGTTTGAAATGGGTTTAGCCAATCAAGTCGTCAATCCATCTACAGATAAACTGAATGAGTTAATTT
>JAUHXX010000293.1 GCA_030426825.1 Bacteroidia bacterium
CTGTTTTACCTGTTGTTGAAGCAGAACTCACGTAATAGATGAATGTAGATGAATGCGATTTTATCTTTTCAAGTCGTTCCTGAGATGTCTTAGGCGTAACAAGGAAAGTAAGCGGAACTTCATATTCATCAAAGATTTGCTTGTAATTCAATTCATATTCTTCTACCGAAATATCCGGAATGATTAGCCCGTCAACTCCCGAAAGTTGGCACTTTTTTAAAAACAGTTCTAATCCGAATTTAAAAACTGGATTAAAATACCCCATCAAGACGATTGGTATTTGAGTTTTTTCTCTAATCGCCAAGATTTGTCTGAACAATATCTCTATGGTCATTCCGTTTTCCAAAGCAACCAATGAAGACGCTTGGATGGTCTCCCCATCTGCTAGTGGATCTGAAAAAGGCATCCCAATTTCGACCATATCCACGCCATTTTTTTCTAATTCAAGCACGGTCTCAACTGTATCGTTCAATTTCGGATATCCTGCGGTAAGAAAGATACTACAAACATTTTCTGATTTCGTTTTAAACAAATGATTTATTCGATTCATAAGAACTTCATATAAGTAGATAGATCTTTATCTCCTCTCCCCGAAAGATTAATGACTATCGTTTGATTGTTAAATGATTGCTTTTCAAGAACTGCAATTGCATGGGCAGATTCAAGTGCAGGAATAATCCCTTCTGTTTTAGTGAGCATGAATGCAGCATCCAAAGCTTCTTGATCGGTAATCGCATGAACTTTTGCTCTTCTGGTCTCAATGAGATGCGCATGCAAGGGTCCTATCCCTGGATAATCAAGGCCTGCAGAAATGGAATGTGGCTCAACAATTTGACCACCTTCAGTTTGCATGAGCAAGCTTTTTGAGCCGTGAATTACTCCTTCAGTTCCTAAAATAGAAGTTGCTGCAGATTTACCAGAATCAATTCCATGACCAGCTGCTTCAGCAATGATTAAGTCTACTTGTTCATCCAAAAAATGATAGAACGCACCTGCAGCATTACTTCCTCCCCCCACACAAGCAATCACCGCATCTGGATTTAACTTGCCCGTTTTTTCAAATAGTTGCGTTCTAATTTCTTCTGAAATGATGGATTGAAAGTGCGCTACCATTTCAGGATAAGGATGAGGGCCAACAACCGATCCAATGA
This sequence comes from Bacteroidia bacterium, assembly GCA_030426825.1. GTDB lineage: Bacteria > Bacteroidota > Bacteroidia > Flavobacteriales_D > Crocinitomicaceae > Paracrocinitomix. The sequence continues at coordinate 1,152 of JAUHXX010000293.1, forward strand.
TGTAATAGGTTGAAGGATTATTAATCCAAAAACGAATGGCCTCATTGGTTGCATCTTTTAGTGTTTTGCTTCCAGATTTTGCCGGAACAACTTCTGCTCCTAGCATCTTCATTCTGGCAACATTAGGTGCTTGACGTTCAATATCAACTTCCCCCATAAACACTTTGCATTCCATGCCCATTAAAGCACATACTGTAGCAGTAGCTACTCCGTGCTGTCCGGCTCCAGTTTCTGCAATAATCTCGGTTTTACCCATTTTTTGAGCGAGCAGAATTTGGCCTATTGTATTGTTGATTTTGTGTGCACCTGTATGATTCAAATCTTCTCTTTTCAGATAAATGTGTGCATCATATTTTTTTGAAAGCCTTTGTGCATAATACAAAGGTGTTGGTCTGCCAACATAATCTTTAAGCAAGTTCAAGTAGGCCGCTTTGAAGTCTTGGTCTTTAAGAATTCCGTAAAAAGCTTCTTTTAATTCTTCAACTGGTGGATGCAGTAGCTCAGGGATAAAGGCTCCTCCAAACTTTCCGTAATATCCGTTTTGATCTATTGTGTATATCATGATTTAATTATCAATTTTCAATTAGGATTGAATGATACTTATTTAATCCTCCCCCTTAGTCCCCCTCCAAAGGGGGAAATCTAAATTTTAAATATTTAATAACTCAGTGTGGCAATTTGGTTTTAGTACATTAATAAATTGCTTCAGCAATTCGGTATTTTTCAAACCAGGTTCAGTCTCAAAACCAGAGTTCACGTCAATGCCAGCAAATTGTGGATGATTTATTTTTAAAATTTCTTCAGCATCTTCTGGCCCTAGTCCTCCACTTAATAAAAAAGGTGTATCTCCTACGTATTCATTTAGTAAATCCCAATTAAACTTGGTTCCATTGCCTCCTCTTTTCTTTCCCTTTGTGTCAAATAAAAAATAATCGGCCCTGCTGTATTGCGACAGATTAAAATTGAAATCATCTCCAACAGAAAATACCTTAATCACTTCGTAATCTTTTGAAAGCGCCTCAATCTGATATGGAGATTCATCTCCATGAAGTTGAATGCTATTCAAGCCAAACAACTCGGCCTTGGCTTTGATAAAATAGGTTGGCGCATTCACAAAGACGCCCACCTTATTGCACTCAAGCTTATTCATAGCAAGCATCAATCCTGGAGAATAATCTACATTTCTGGGAGATGCTCCTACGAAAATAAATCCGGCATAATCAATTGGTAAATCACCTATTTCTTGAACGTTCAAGCCATATTTCAATCCGCAAACTTTAATTTTCATGATTGACAATTTTTGCGCCCAGAGCTGCTTCACTCAATTCAGCAAGTAACCCAGGACTTTTTAAGACTGACTCTCCAATGAGTGCACCTGAAAAACCAAGATCATAGAGGAACTTAATCTGATTAGCCTGCTCTATCCCACTCTCGGTTATTTTCACTTTGTTGTAAGGCAAATACTTCAACATCTCTTCAGAGGTCTCAATTCTCGTTTCAAGCGTTTTCAAGTTTCTATTATTTACCCCGATTACATCAACTGAATCATTTAGTTTTTCAATCTCCTCAGCCGAATGAAACTCCATCAACACTTCTAAACCAATTGAATGCGCCATGGTTGTGAGTGATAAGGCGTGATAGGCATCTAAAGCCTCTGCTATCAACAAAATTGCATCTGCTCCATAGGCTTTTGCTTCAAAAAGTTGATATTCATCTATAATGAAATCTTTACGGAGAATAGGTCCCTCAACAACGCTCTTTGCCGTTTTCATATCTCCTACTCGGCCTCCGAAATATTCTTCGTCTGTCAAAACAGAGTATCCAGAAACATTGTGCGCTTTGTAAAACCCTACTAACTCTTCAATGGATTTGTTCTGAATTTTACCCGCACTTGGCGACCATCTTTTATACTCAGCAATTATTCCTGATCCATTTTTAATAGATTCTGAAAGCGATTTTGTTTCTGAATTAAAAAGTGGTTGTTTTATGAGTGTATCAATTGACTGCTGTCTTCTTCGCACTTCAATCTCTTTTCTTTTAATGTCTAATATTTTATCTAAAATGTTCATTTTGATATGGTTTGCATTTGTTGACTTAATTCAATCGTTTTTTTAAAATTTTGAAGCGCTTTTTGAGATGCTATTGCTTCTATTGCTTCTTGAAAACAGTCATTAAATGAAGCAGTTGGTTTAAAGCATTGGATTCCCAAAGCGGCGTTAACAGCAACTACATTTTTCTGAGCCAAAGTGCTATTGTTGCTCAAAACATTCATGAATATTTCTTTTGCTTCGTGAATGCTGTCTCCACAGAATAGATCCTCTTGCTTTAAAGGCTTTTGATCCAGATCTTCTGGATAAAGGATAAGTTCTTGAGATTTGGTGGCCATTTTAAAGGCAGATGTTAAACTGACTTCATCATAACCATCCAAACTATGGATCACCCTAAATTCCTTACGTTCTTTGCTCAATATCTGCTTGTAAACTCTTATTAATTCAAGGTTGTAAACTCCAGTGAGCTGATACTTTGGCTGCACAGGATTCACCAGTGGTCCTAAATAATTGAAGAAAGTTCTGATTCCCAATTGTTTTCGAATAGGTCCAACCTTTTTGAGAGCTGGATGAAACAAAGGGGCATGCAAAAAGCAAATATTCGTTGAATGGAGTTGTTCGTTCAACACATCATCATTGGTGGTAAATTGATATCCTATTTCTTCCAAAATGGATGAAGAACCTACCAAACTCGAAACGCCATAATTCCCATGTTTAATGACTTTGTACCCTGCCCCAGCAATAACAATTGCAGCAAGAGTAGAAATGTTGAAGGTATTCTTACCATCTCCACCTGTTCCGCAAACATCAATGGCGTCAGTGGTATATAGATTAGGAATGAGTGCTTGATCTAACAAAGCCTCTCTGAATCCGTTTAATTCAGAGGATGAAATACTTCTCATTTTCAAAGCAGAGATTGCGGCTATAATTTGCGCATCATTGGCTTTTCCGTTGGTAATTTGAGTGAGTAATTCTTTGGCCTCAACTGTCGTCAAGGTCGCAAATTCAAATATTTTATCTAGTAACTTTTGCATAGTTATACGCTTTAACTTCGTTTAAAAAATTGTTGATTAACTTAATTCCAAGATGGGTTAAGACAGATTCTGGATGAAACTGAAAACCGTAAATTGGGAATTCATTGTGCTTGATTGCCATCACTTTCTCGTCTTCACTTTTAGCAATAACTTTTAATGGCAATTGAATAGATTCTTCTGCAACCACCCATGAATGGTAACGTGCAGCTTCAAAAGTTGAATTTAAGCCGCTAAATATTGCATCTCCTTGATGAGAGATTTGAGCTGAAAAACCATGAATAGGTCGTTCCATCAGTTGCAATTCTGAACCAAATATTTCGCCTATGGCCTGCATGCCTAAGCAAATACCCAGCATAGGTTTTGT
>JAUHXX010000294.1 GCA_030426825.1 Bacteroidia bacterium
TGCTGTATCGCCTCCAACTGTTGAATAGGCGAAAGGAAAATTACTGGCACCAAACACGACAACAGGACCCATTGGAATTAATGACTTCGTCAGTTTTTTATCATCAACTAGGTCAACTTTTTCGTGTGAAATTAAAAGTGATTCTGTTCTACCGGTATAATTTTTTAATTGAAAAATCGTCCGATCTAATTCGAGATTTGCTCTATCTGAACCAAAGCCAGTTTCAGAACAGAATATCTCTACCAGATCCTCTCTTGCTGAATTTAAATTCTTGCAAATTTCATCAATAAAAATTATCCTCTTTTCTAGAGGGGTATTGCGATATACTTTAAATGCACGGCTTGCTAAGTCACAAGCTTCCAAAATCTCTTCGTGATTAGCTTCTGAAAATTCCTGAGGATTTTGAGCTAATGTTTTTGGGTTAACCGTTTTAAATTTCTTTAATCCTTTGCTAGATCTTTTAAAACCGATAAAATTTGTACCTTTTAACATACATCCAAAAATAATACATTCTGGTTGTAATCTCATTATACATAACATATTAACCGTTCAAATATTAATTTCCTATGTTTGCATATAAAATTTTATATTCACACAAAAGACTTTCCACGTCATGAATAAAATTGTCTTCTTCGCCTTACTTGTACCTTTCCTTGCAATCGGGCAAGGGTATCAGGTGAACCTTCAAGGACAAACTCAACAGGGAATGGGTGGTGCCGGCACAGGTATCATGACAGATGCATCTGCCATTTTCTTTAATCCTGGAGGTGCTTCATTCATTAACCGAAGTGATATTCAATTAGGGATAACTCCAACATTTGCTAAAGGTGAATTCACGGAAAATGCCACCAATGTTAAAGCCTCAACTGACTCACCGGTAGGTACTCCTTTTTCAGCGTATGGTTTATTTCAACTCAAAGACAGCAGTAAACTGAAACTGGGCTTAGGTGTTTACACACCATTTGGTAGTACCGTTGAATGGGAACAAGGTTGGGTTGGTAGATTTGCATTAACACGATTGGCTTTAAAATCAATTTTTGTTCAACCAACAGTAAGCTATAGAATTACGGATAAAATAGGAATAGGCGCAGGTTTTATCTACAGTTATGGTAAAGTTAATTTACAAAAAGACATCCCCTTACAAGGTCAGGATGGAGAATATGCGAGTGCAGAGTTGGATGGATCAGGGCAAGGTTTCGGATATAACGTGGGCTTGTATTTTCAGCCAACGAATTATTTGAGTATAGGACTTACCTATCGTTCTCAGATCAATATGAATATCACTAGTGGTACGGCCACTTTTACGGTGCCTTCATCAGTAGAAGATAAATTCCCATCAGGATCTTTCACTTCCTCTCTCCCATTACCACAGGTATTAACACTTGGGTTTGGAATCAAACCAAATGATCAATTATCAATTGCGATAGACGCAAACTACGTGGGATGGAATGCCTATGACACCTTGGCTTTTGACTATGAAACGAATACAGAATCACTGGAAGACACCAAATCAGCACGTAAATATGAAAATGCGTTAGCCATTCGAATGGGGGGAGAATATAAAGTAACTGATTATCTCGCTATAAGATTGGGATTAGCATATGCTATGACTCCTGTTCAGGATGGATACATTACACCAGAAACTCCTGACGCGAACAGATTTAACTATACTGTCGGGTTTGGTTACAATTGGAATGATAAGTTAAAATTTGACCTTTCATTCTTGTATACTCACGTCAAAAGGGAGGGCGAAAATTTAGAAACTGGATTAAACGGAATTTTTAAAACAAGGGTATTAGCACCAGGAATTTCCGTATCTTACAACATCTACTAAAATGAAAACGAGTTATTTATACATTTCGCTTATCGGCTTTATAGCATTGAGCTGTAAAAAGGATAATACTTCATTCAGCACTGGTGAGATTGATGCTAGTAGATATGTTGCAATTGGCACAGATGCAACTGCGGGATATATGGATGATGCCTTATTTTATAATGGTCAATTGAACAGTTATCCAGCAATCATTGCTCAACAATTGAATTTTGGTCAAGAATCACCATTTGCGCAGCCACTAATCGCAGAATCATCTGGTGGAATAAATTTAAACGGGGATGCTCAACTTATTTTAGGATACAAAACTGATTGCAAAGATACAACCTCCTTATCACCGGTAAGAAAAGCTGAACAAGGGAACCCCTCTATCCTATCTCAAAATGTATATGCCGCAGGACCATTTGATAATTTGGGTATTCCTGGTATGAGCACATTAGATGTGTTAAATCAAGGATATGGAAATTCAGCAGCTGGATCAGGAAACTATAATCCTTTCTTTTCAAGATTTTGCAGTGATGAAGTAAATGCTTCAATACTTTCAGATGCACTAGCAAGAAACCCCACTTTTTACTCTATCTTATTAGGAGATGCGGATATCATGGCTTATGCCACCAGTGGTGGTACGACAAATGCCATTCCACCTAGTCAAGGAGCTGCTGGAGTTGGTTTTCAAGGAACCTTAGAGGAAATTGTGAGTTTATTTAGTGGTGCTGGTGCAAAAGGTGCAATATCAACCATTCCTAATGTACTCGATTACCCCTACTTCACTTTAATACCTTATAACGGATTGACTTTAGATGCTGAAAAGGCAGAGACTATGAATAGCGTTTTTAATCCAATTGGACTTTTCTTTGAAGAAGGAGACAATCCTTTCACCATTGAATGTGACTGCAACATGCCTTATGGGGTTAGAAAAATGGTGCCTGGCGAAATCGTATTGTTAAGTATTCCTTTAGATTCTGTAAAGTGTAACGGTATGGGGTCTATCAACCCTATTCCAGATAGATATATATTGACATTGGCAGAAATAGATGAGATTACTTCTAAATTGGATGCTTATAACTCAGTAATTGAAAACGTTGCAGCGAGCAATAATCTAGCTATTGCAAGATTTGACGACTTGGTGGATGAATTGAAGACAGGAATGCTATATAACGGTGTCAACATCAATATTGATTTTGTTACTGGTGGGGCATTTTCATTAGATGGTCGTAATTTAAATCCAATTGGACAAGCGCTACTCGCTAACAAATTTATAGAAGCTATTAATGAGCAATTTAATGCTGACATTCCTTTAGCGAGTGTCACACAATACAGTGGAACATTGTTCCCTTAAAATCAACTACTAACACAAAAAATAAATTATGAAGAAAATTTACCTTTTAGCCTTAACTATTCTGGCTTTTACCCCAGAAGTTAACGCGCAGTGTACAGGTGGCAGATATGCGTCTGACATCTTTACCAATGTAACTGTAACAAATGATGTCAATTTTGGGTCAAATGCCAGTTTTACGGGCAGCACCACTCAATTAGACATGGACATTTATGAACCAACTGGAGATACTGAAACATCTAGACCACTTATCATTTGGGCGCATGGTGGATCTTTTATTGGTGGAACAAAAACTGAGCAAGATGTAGTGGAATTATCAAACAGATTCGCAAAAAAAGGATTTGTTTGTGCGTCAATAGATTATAGAACGGGAATGTGGCCAATTGATTCAGTGAATGCGATTAAAGCTTTATTGAGAGCGGTTCAAGATATGAAAGCATCCGTACGTTTCTTTTATGAAGATGCTTCAAATGCAGACGCTTATAAAATTGATACAACTCGAATTTACATTGGAGGAAGTTCAGCAGGAGCTATTACAGCCTTACAGTACGCCTATTTAGATAAAGAATGTGAAATTGAAGAATTTATGTCAATTTCAGATTTGAATTCCCTTGGTGGATTGGAAGGCACAAGTGGTAACCCTGGATATTCAACAGATGTAGCCGGTGTGATTAATTTGTGTGGAGCAGTAGCGAGATATGGATGGATAGAAACTGGAGATGTTCCTATGGTTTCTTTACACGGTGATGATGACGGAACAGTGCCTTATGGCAGAGGACAAGCTAGTGTTTCTGGATTCCCTATTATGTATTTAGATGGCAGTAGAATGATTGATGCACATGCAAATGACATTGGAGTTGAAAGCAAATTCTACACGCATTATGGTGGTGGCCACGTTGTTTATTTCGGAAATACAGCTTATATGGATACCACAGTCAACTTTATCAGAGACTTCTTAATCGATCAGTTCGGATGTACGGATGCTCCATTGCAAGCAGCCAATGCTCCGGGTGGTAGCGCTGTAATGTATCAACAAACTCACTGTGGACTCGGATTTGAAAACATTAATAATACGTTAATTTCAGAGATCTTCCCTAACCCTTCAAGTGATCAAATGACAGTTGTATACGGAAACGACATCACTTTGTCTGAAGTTGTATTAGTAGACCTTTCAGGACGTATTGTTGAGTCATATGATGTAAATGGTTCTAGTTTAATCATTAATAAAAATGACCTGAATGCAGGTGTTTACTTATTGAAATCAACTACAACGGAAGGTGATGTAAGTACTTCGAAAATTATCTTTAAATAGATAAGGTTAAACCTATTTTAAAGGCTCTCTTTTTTAAGAGGGCCTTTTTTTTTGTATAGATGAATATTTGATGTGAAATGGTTTGGTACCGCAGCAGCTCAATTATTGCGGA
>JAUHXX010000295.1 GCA_030426825.1 Bacteroidia bacterium
TCATTCTATGGATGGTAATGGGAAAAAAAGCTGGGCAATCTGCACATTTAGACTTAACTGAGACATCAAAAGTATCAGAAGTAAAAGAAAATTATGACAGCATTACTGGCTCTGTAGGAACAGGAAGCTTTACGCATTTTTGTGAATTAAAAGGAAACGCACATTCTGATTCACCTTTGACGGCAGAACTTTCAAATGAGCAAGTTGTTTATTACAAATCTGAGGTAATCCATAAGTACGAAAGATTGGAGAACAAAAAAGACTCACAAGGAAATATCCAAAAGAAATGGGTGAAGAAATCAGATACGGTTTCTGAAAATGAGCAATGGGCACCTGGTTTTGGTGTGAAAGATGAGTCTGGATTCATTGCCATTAATCCTAAAAAATCTAAGCTAGATATCATGCAGTTATACTCAAAATTTGAAAAGGGTGAGCCAAATCAAAGTGGCTTAAACATCAAATTGGGTGGTGTATCAATTGGTATTGGTGGCGGAGGAAACTCTAATCACAGAACAATTGGTTATGAGTATAAAGAAGAAGGCATCAAATTAGATCAAAAATTATATGTTTTGGGTGACGCGAATGACAGAGATGGCTCGTTGGTGGTTTCAAAACCAACAGATAAAAAGTATCCATTCATTGTATCTATCAAATCAGAAGATGAATTACAAGCTGGTTTAGGTTCGGCAATTAAAGGATACAAAATCGGAGCATTTGTTTGTTTCGGATTAGGTGGAGTAGGAATTATCGCCGGATTATTAAAGATTGCCGGGATATTTTAATCTTGACTTGAATAATTCAATAAATTTGTGAAAAACACAACAAATATTTTATGTCAAACGGACTATTAAAAGGTAAAAAAGGAATCATTTTTGGTGCATTAAACGACCAATCAATCGCATGGAAAGTTGCTGAAAGAGCGCATGAAGAAGGAGCAGAATTTGTTTTAACAAACGCTCCAATTGCTATGCGAATGGGAGAAATTAATCAGCTTGCTGAAAAAACAAATTCTCAAATTATTCCAGCAGACGCTACGAGTGTTGAAGATTTAGAAAACTTGATCACAAAATCTATGGAGATTTTAGGTGGTAAAGTTGATTTTATACTTCATTCAATTGGGATGTCAATTAACGTTAGAAAGGGTAGACACTATACTGACGAAAATTACGATTTTACAATGAAGGGTCTTGACGTATCGGCTTTGTCTTTTCACAAAGTATTGCAAACAGCTTATAAAGCAGACGCTATTAATGAATGGGGTTCTGTTTTAGCATTAAGCTATATTGCTGCTCAACGTGTTTTTCCTGACTATAACGATATGGCAGATAATAAATCATACTTAGAATCTGTTGCGCGAAGTTTTGGATACCATTATGGGCAAAAAGCAAACGTACGTGTAAATTCTATTTCTCAATCTCCTACTATGACGACTGCAGGAAGTGGAGTTAAAGGATTTAATGAATTCATCAATTATTCTGAAAAGATGTCTCCACTAGGAAATGCATCCGCTTTAGATTGTGCAAATTATTGTATTTCGCTATTCTCTGATTTAACGAAGTATGTGACCATGCAGAACTTATTTCATGATGGAGGATTTTCAAATACTGGTGTTACACAAGAAGTAATTGAAAAGTTTGCCGATTAATTGAATATTATCTAACTTGAACCCTGACCTCGATAGAATCGTAGTCGGGGTTTTTTTATACCTAAAATCAAACTATGAAAAGAATAATTACCCTTATTTGTCTTGCTTTCGTTTCAAACTTGCAAGCCCAAAATGAATTTATTGCATATCCTGCAACAGGAAAAGGTGTTTCGTCAACTTTTGTAACAGACTATCACTGTTTGGGAATTAATCCCGCAAATTTAGGGAGACAAAGTTATAACAAGAGCTTTACCATGGGAAGTTCAGAGTTCGGAATGTCAATTTATTCTGAGTCACTTGCTAAGCAAGATTTGAGAGATAACATTTGGGGGGTAATTAGAAGCGGGTCATTAGACTCACTTTCACGCGAAGATAAAATTGCAGCAGCAGAAGGATTTGCTTCTGACTTTGCTTTTAATTGGGATTATAACATGTTTGGGTTTGCTTATCAAAATGAAAAATTTGGTGGGATTGCAATTTCAATAAGATCCAGGGCCACGTGGGCTTCAAGTTTTGATGACGATTTCTCCGAAATGATTTTTCAAGGAAAATTTTCAAGCAAATTTGACTCTTTGCAATATTTCAATGGAATGGATACTGTGAATGTGGCGAATAATGGAAATATGAGTTATGACTCTTCTCAAAATGTACTTTCCGGAACTGCTAATGTTCCTTTTAATATTTCGGATGTAGTGGGTGATAGTTATTTAAGGTTGAGCTTGAACAGAGAATACCACATTGGTTATGGAAGAAAACTATTTGGACAGGACAGTACTTTTGCATTATATGCTGGAGTAGGAGGTAAGTACATCCAAGGAATTGCTATGATGAATTTAACAAGTAATTCTGATGGTTATTCTATGGTTTCAGCTATGAGTCCAGGATTTCAAATAGATTACGGTGCAGCGGCAATGGGTAACCCATCCAATCTGCAAGGTCAAGCCCAAAATTTGTGGAGATCACCTGTAGGGCAAGGTTTTGGAGTAGATTTTGGAATCAACATTACCATGCTAAAGAAATTGCATTTAGCGGCCTCAGTGACGAATATTGGATCAATGACCTACACTGGCAATGTTTATGAAGGCGTAGACACCTTGGTGGTAAAATACAGCTCTGATGGACTGCAAGACATGAATATCGCGAACTCAATTCCAGAATTGTTAGAAGAAACAGGCTTTTTTAAATTGCAAGGTGTACAAGAAACGAAGATTAAATTGCCAGCAACCATGCGATTTGGAGCCAGCCTAGAGTTGAGCAAATTTGCACATGTCGGTTTAGACTTGGTTGCTCCATTTAACAGAGAATTACCAGGGTCAATCAATGGCTTTGCATGGGGATTAGGCGGTGATGTGATAATTCCTGTAGGAGAAAGTCAAATCTTTATCATGGCTGGTGTAACCGGTGGTGGTGGATACGACATTCAAGTACCGCTTGGAATTAACTTTGTGTTAGGTGGAGGAACGTATGAAGTAGGGATTGCATCAAGAGATGCCGTAACTTTCTTTACACAAAATTCACCTACCGTTTCTGCAGCATTTGGATTTGCTAGAGTGCGGTTTTAGGATCAATCAACAGACTACTTAAACTATTTTAAAAGTGATTGGGTTGAAATAGACGCCTCAACAGTTTTGATATAATGTGTATAAATTAATCATTCGAATGAAGCTTTGAATTTTTCGTTTCACCTTGAGATGATAAGAGAATAGAATCGATTATCCCTGTTTCAATAAGCAGGTTCTAGTATGTATAAACCTTCCCGTTTTTTAATAGGTTTTCAGCTTCTTTCCAAGAAGGGAGAGCATCAGCATCAATTGTAATCGTTCTGATTTCTTTTGCGATTTTGCTGCTCGCTTTCATGGCCTCTAAATGTGCACCACTTTTAGCAAAGGCCTTAAGATCAGCTTCATGGTTCCAAAGTGTCATGGTGTAATGTTTCGTCCAAAATCCTTTTTTCTTAAAGTCTTGAAAATTTGATGCCTTGAGCTGCTTAATAATTTTCATGGCCTTGGCGGATAGGGCAAAAAACTTAAACGGACCCTTTAATTCTATGGAGGTGATGGTAACTTTCATTTACTCACAATTAATTCGTACATCTAAAGTAGCAAATTTTGGAGCTAAATTAAGGTGCTAGATTGGTGAGGTTCGGCTATAAGAATGTTTTTATCTGCTTTAACCAACCATCTTTCAGTCATTATTCTAATACTATTCGAACAGATGAAGAAGATGCAGGTGTCTGGATTACCCCGATATAAATGCCCTTTGGATGGTCAATTAAATCAATTTGATTGGTTCCTGATTCTAGATGCCACGCATTTACTTTTTGACCGTTTATTGAATAGAGTATAAATATTGCCTCTTCATTTTCAGATAAACTTATCGTGATAAAATCTGAAGTTGGATTTGGGAATAAACTGAATTCAAGATCTTGATTTTCTTCGACATGAGCAGGTGCGCAAGTACCAAAAATTGGATTTATACCTTCAGTAAAACAAACAAGCGACCAGTTTGAAATGAAATTATATCCATAACCACTAAAGTCTACACCATAAGTTAAATCTCCTATGCCCTCTACCCACATCATGCCTGGAGCATTGAATTGTTGAGTGGTATAATAGCTAAAATCAGAAAAGATGATGCGTTTTCTGTCAACTCCATTAATTGTGACAGTATCTACATACACCACTTCAACGGTATCAGAACCCCAAGAGGTTCCGTAACCAACTTTTTGAATGATTGAATCTCCAAGGGACAAATTAAAATCATACAAAACCTCCATATTGTTGACATCTTGTCCAAAATAAGCAATGTTCGAATCCATCAATAAATAGGAAGTCACATATGTTGTAGAGCTAGGTTGATCCAATACCTTTTCAGTTTGAACAATTTGAAAAGTGTCTAGTCCGACTACGGTATCTCCAATAATTTCAGAATACAAAT
>JAUHXX010000296.1 GCA_030426825.1 Bacteroidia bacterium
TCCGAATGAGGGGGAGCCTTCTTATTTAAGTTGGGATGTTGAAACCATCTTTCCCTATGAAAATTACTTATATATGGGAACTACTACTGGTATGATGATTTACAACACCACGAATCCTTCAGCACCGCAATGGGAAGGGTCAATTAGCCACGCCAGAGCATGTGATCCTGTAGTTGTTCAAGATAATTACGCTTACGTAACTGTTAGAAGCGGCGGTTCTTGCGGCGGTGATATCAATCAATTGGATGTGGTTGATGTTTCTAACAAGTCAAATCCACAATTAGTGCGATCGTTTAATATGAAAGATCCGCATGGAGTTGGAATTAGTGGAAATACTCTTTTCGTTTGTGATGGAAACGCGGGGTTAAAAATGTTTGATGCCACCAACCCAGGTGATGTAGGAAATCAACTCATTAAAAAGCATGGAAATATTGACGCAGTGGATGTAATTCCAATGAACGGAGTGGCAATGGTTATTGCCGAGAACGGCATTTTCCAATACGATTATTCTGATCCGAATAAATTGAAATTATTAAGTGAAATAAGATTTTAGCCTTATGAGAAGCCTAGGTTTAATTTTGTTATTGCTTTTCGCCTTTCAATCCTGTGAAAAATCTGGAAATGGAAGAACTAAAGGCTTGAAAAAAATTCATGAAATATTTGTTCATGGACAAATAAGTGAATGTGAGTTAAATAAAGAATTGGTGTACCTGGGTGTTCACAATAATAAGGAAGGATATAATACCATTTATGATGTCAACGGTGATCAAATAGCGGGTTGTTACTGGGGTTGTTTTAGTCAACCAGATTCTCGTTGTAATGAACTTAAGGACTGTGAATTGATTTATTGTATTCCTAACAATATTTGGGGACATCCTGCCAAAGACAGTTATAATTTAGGTTTCAAATAAAAGAAATATGAAAAATTTATTGATGTTATGCCTATTGGGTTTTTCGTTTGGTTTGAATGCACAACGAACCCATGTGATAGTGCTGAATAATGGTTCTGAAATTAGAGGAACCATACAAGCTACTGATGAAAACCAAACGAGTATTTTAATGAAGGATGGTTCAGTAATGGTTTATTCTTCAAATGAAATTGCAAGTATAGAAAAGTACGTGCCAAAGGTCAGCAGCACAGGCGTTTTTATGCGAGCAGGTTTAGGAATGTTGGGGGGAGAACAACTCTCTCCATCATTTTTACTCACCAATGGTTATTCGTTTAGTCCGCATTGGGATGCTGGACTTTCGCTGGGTTTCGAGTTCTTTCAAAATAGAGGTTTTATGCCGATCTTAGCAAATGCACGGTTTAATCTGTTGAAGAATCATTTTACACCCTTTGTAGATGTCGTTGCAGGTTATGAAATGCCACTTAGAAATTTTGACAGTAACAAGGGAGGATTTTCTTCAGGAGCTAGATTAGGCTTTACAAAATACCTGGGAAATAAAGTTGGTTTTTCAACTAGTGTTGGATATCGATTTGCACAGACCATTGAAAAAAGTCCGTGGTGGGATGATTTCAAGACAGTGAGGCAATTTAATAGATATGAAATTCGTTTAGAATTTACGTTTAAATAACAAGATTAACATATCGGAGATTTTAAATCATATACAGATCAGCAATTAGTGGCTGCATGTTTGGAGAGTAATCGACAAGCACAGTACGAACTGTATCAACGCTTTTCTTATATGATGAATGGAATCTGCCTGAGATATGGCGCCAATCAAGCCGAAGCCGAAGATATTTTACAAGACTCTTTTGTAAAAGCGTTTAAGAATCTTGACAAGTACAAAGCTGATGGACCTCTAGGGGCGTGGATGAGAAGGATAACAGTGAATACTGCCTTAGAACAATATAGACGCAATAATTCTCTGAAGAATTTTGGCATCATGCTAGACATCAATGAATCCAATGTTCTTGTTGAAGATGGAGCGATTGAACAACTCGAATTGGAAGATCTTTTGAGTAAAATTCAATCCTTACCCAAAGGCTTCAGAACCGTATTTAATTTATATGCAATTGAAGGCTATAACCATAAAGAAATAGGTGATTTGTTGAATATTTCTGCAGGCACCTCAAAATCTCAATATAGCCGAGCTAGGTTGTTATTGAGAACAATGATACAAGAAGAATTAAAGGTTGAAAACGAGATGCTAACTCAATTTTCGAACCAATAAAATTATGAATATGCTAAACAATGAACAACAAGGTAGTTTGAGCGAAAAGTTCCAAGGTTTTGGAGCTGCGCCTTCAGATGCACTTTGGGGAAATATTGCTGAGGCGATAACTGAAAAAAAGAAAAGGAAGGTTGCCTATTGGTGGTGGATTGGAGCTGGAACAGCTGCTGCAGTTTTAATTACCATATTCTCTATTAATGGTTCGAAAAATTCTGAGGAGACAGCACTAGCATCAACCATTGTCACGGCAAAGGCTGAAAAAAGAGAACTAAATTCACCGCAAAACCTAATCAGTTCTCATGCAAAAAATGCAGCGTTTAATGAATTTGAGAATGATTTCGAGAATACTCAAAACATTAGTAAAAATGACAGTTATCCTACCATTTATGAAAACTATTCTAGAAATGATTTAGTTGAAACCAATGAAGCGATTCAACAAGTTCAGTTGATAGATGAAAAAGCAATTGCAGAGACTATTGAGATGGATAAATTTGTTGAATTTTTACCCAATCCTTCGATTGATTTATTAGAAGCTGCAGATTTTCAGCCGAAAATTCAACTATTAGAATTCCGTGATCATTATAAATACCGACCTTGGGAAATTGGCTTTAATGTTGGGTATTATACTCGAGCGAATTTTGACTTAGCTTTGAAAAAAGAGAATACGTACGACCCAACGCCCTTGACTAACCAAGAATCTATGACAGACGAATTCATCCTTGGTCAGCAACCTGAAAATTTTGGAACATCAACAGGGATGGCTTACAACTCAAATTTCACTACAATGATACCGTCAACCCAATCTACGGTAACCAAGAACTTTAACTTCAATTTGTACGCGGGTAGATATGTGTCAGATCGATTCATGATCAATACCGGTTTTGGATATTCTAGATCAACTTATAGAACAATCTATAATAATGGCTTTACAACTTCACCAATTACGCATATCACAACCTTAATGATTCCGGTGGGATTGAGTATTGATGCGGTGCAGTTACCAAAATTTAAATTAAGACCGACACTTTCACTCAATAATGAATTTGCCGTTTATGAAAAAGTGCAAACGGTTGAATTGATGCCTTATGAATTTCTAGGAAATAGAACTAGTGGGTATTCTGCATCATTAGAAGTGTCAGTGAATCATTTGTTTAGATTAAGGCCACGTTTGGCATTGGATGTCGCGCCATCATTCAGGTATTACTTGCGTCAAAATATTCAATCGCAAAATTTTTTAATCAAAGAAAATGCTTGGATCGGTGGAAAAGCAGGATTAATATGGACTTTATGAAAAAGATAATTTTGACGATAGCGGTTTGTGGGCTTATGATTTCATGTAATAAATCAACCTCTTGTTATGATGCTGATTTGCAAGAGGCTTATAAAAAGGTTGATTGTCATCCCGATTGTACAGATTTTGAAGGATGTGACGGTAAAAAATATTGTAATGAATGTACAGCAGCTTCAGTGGGTATAGGTCCTAAATAGTATTAGATTATGAAAAAAGTATTTTTTGGAATTGTAATTATCCTTGCGGGCTTTTCTTGTAATAAGTCAACCTCATGTTATGATGCTGATTTAGCAAAGGCCAATGAAAATGTATTTTGTACGCAAGATTGTCCTGGTTTTGAGGGGTGTGACGGAAAAACATATTGTAACGCCTGCATAGCTGCGGGTCACGGAATCGGTCCAAAATAAATTTTTAATAACATTTCTATAACGTTTAGAATTCATCTGACTCTGTACTTTTGTGCAAAATTTGTCAGATGAAATTAAAAACACACACACTAGTTATTATATTAATTACAGTCTTGGTTTCTTGTTCTGAAGAGCCATTGGATTATCCAACTCAAGTTGAATCAGCTCATGAGAAAGAAACATTCTTGAATAATGATGTTATTCAATTTGACCTATTACTTAGTTTCGGGGGTAAAGAGCGCATCAATGGCACATTGACTTTATCAACAAACTCACAGTACGGGATATTAGATCAGGGGGAAAATCAAAAAATTTTATATGACGGAGCTCAAGTGTTTTATTCTCCAGGAATTTCTGATTCTTCAAAGGTTAGATTCAATGCCTACACTTGGTCATATTTTTTCATGTTCCCCTATAAGTTAAATGATGACGGCACGGTTTGGAATTCCTATGAAAATGACAATCTTAATGGCACAAAATATTTAACAGAGAAGTTAACCTTTGAATCAGGTACCGGAGACGCGCCAGATGATTGGTACATCTGTTATGCAGATACAGAAAATAAGTTGTTGCATGCCGCAGCTTATATTGTAACCTATTCTAAAGATCAGGCGACAGCAGAGGAAGATCCTCATGCTATTGTTTATGAAAATTATAAGGATGTTCAAGGGGTGCCCTTTGCCCACAAA
>JAUHXX010000297.1 GCA_030426825.1 Bacteroidia bacterium
ACTCCAGGTGAGTTTTATGAAATGCCAACCTATCAACGTGGAAAGATGGAATACCTAGGTCCTGAACCGATTAATGGTGGATACTTCAGTGTTATTCGCTTATTCACCTTTGCCCCTATTTTTGATAAAGACCCGTCTTATTATCAATCAAAATTTGATAGTTTATTATATATCGCAACACCTGGTGAGTTAATGACTAAAGAGAATATTAAAATCAATGGACATCCGGGTTATAATATTGTTACAAAAACCAGTAAAAATCACTTTGTTCAGTACAATGTTCTATTCACCCCCACTGAAATTATTGTATTGAAAGGGAATGGAATTGAGGAATATATCAAAAAATCTGAGCCTCAAACTTTTTTCAAGAATCTGGTACTTAAAGAAAATCATAGCAATTGGGAATACTGCACGCCTAAATATGGTGGAGCAAAATGGGAAATGAAAGGGTTGATTACTGGACAGGATATGATTGACGGATTAGAAGATGATCTCATAGATCCTATCTACCAATCTTATGATGCCGATAACGGTGATTACTATCAAGTATTACGATTCGGATTAAACGACCTAGATTATATAGAATCTGATTCCTTTGATTTGGTTTATTTGGGAGAAAAATATGCAGAAAACATTGGGTATACAGTTGAAAAATCAAATTTCAGTAATATCAAGTACAGCCATGTAACACAACAACTTTTTTCTAAACAAAATCAAAAGGAGTTGAATACACAAATTATTACAAGAGGTGGACTGTACTATTTAATGGCAACTACTGCCAAAAAAGAAAACAAAGACAAGTTTTTCAATTCTTTCGAATTCACAGATTTTAACATTGATGATGAATACGAAACCTATGTTGACACCACAATGCATTATTCAGTAAACACACTTAAAAAAGATGATAAACCAAATTATCAAGAGCTCGGCTTTAATCTGTACAACAACTATTACGAAGATGATAAAGAAGACAAGAGCTATTTGAGTGAATCTAACTTTAAAATGCATCATTCAATAAAATCAAATGAGAGCATTTATGTTGGATTTACGAAATTTCACGACTATGACGGAGCAGACAATCTAGATGATTTTTGGGATTATCGTATTAGTTTATTGACGAAAGAAAACAAAATGCACGTTTCTAGAAGAAACGAAACCACTGTTTCAGGAAATCCTTCAATTGAATTTGTATTAACAGACACCGGCAGTTCTAAAGGAATCAAGTCTAAACTAATCCTCAAGCATGGCGCTATGTATACGCTCCAAACTCTAATTGACACTACTATAGAGCCAACCAAATACGTTACTACATTCTTTGAAAGCTTTGAACCTGCTGATACTCTTATTGGACGAGATATTTTTGAAAATAAAGCTGATTTGTTTTTTGAAAATATCCTTGGAGAGGATAGCTTAAATCAGGTTAATGCAATGAAGTCAATTAGAAAGGTTGATTTTACTGAAAAGGATATCGACAGGATAATTACCTGTTATGAAAATTATAATTACTCTGAAAAAGAAGAGAAATATGAGCGCGAAGATATAATCGTAACGCTTGGTAATGTAGAGAATCAGAAGGCTTATGACTTTTTAAATAAAGTATATAATGATAATTATTTCAATTCTGATATTCAATTCAGTGTTTTAAAGTGTTTTTCTTATACAGAAACTAAAGAGGCTTATGCAGCTCTTGAAAATCATTTATTGGACAATACTCCATTTACTGAAAAAAATAACAAGCTTAACTTTTTTGACAATCTATACGATTCACTTGAATTGGCGAAAGGCTATTTCCCTAGGATGCTAGAATTATCACAATACCCTGAATACAAGCCATATGTTGTTGAAATGTTGAGTTACGGTTATCTAACCGGTGTGTTTGATTACCGTAGCTTTAAAAAAGAGAAAAGCTCAATTTATCGAAACGCAAATATTGAATTAAAAAGGACTGTGGCAAACCAAGCAGACAATTCAAACAAATTTAATAGCTATTACAACTCCGTAAATCAAGATGCAAAATATCACACCTTGTTTTTAGACTATTATGCTTTGATGTGTGGCTTCAAAAAGAATAAAGAAAAAGGCGCTGAAAAGTTTTTTACTGAAATTCATAGAATCAAGGATAAACGTTTTCAATTAGAAGCTGAAATCATCCACCATCAATTAGGCTTATCAGTTAATACAGAAGCAATAAGTGAAGTTTGTCATTCTCTTGATTTTAAAGTTTGGGCATACAATCGATTAAAAAAGAACGAAATGTTATCGTATTTCCCAAAGGACATTACACAAAAGGACATGGCCTTTGCAAGTCTTTACAATTATGGATATGATGAAGAAAAAGATACTGTGGTATTCATCAAAAAAGTGTTGGTAGATAATGGTAACAAACAAGGTTATATCTATTTCTTCAAGAGAAAAACAGAGAAAAACAGAAATTGGATGATTGATTATATTGGCTTAACTCAGCTTGATGAAAGTTCTTTATACATTAAAAACCCAACAATCAAGAAAGGTCTTTCCATTAAGAATGATGAAGAAATGGAATTGACAATCGAAAAAACGATTGAAATATTTGAATTAGCCAACCGAAAACGAGTGGTATTGACTTCCTTCGAATACGGTGGTTGGGAAGGTTTGTTTTAACGATCTATTTAACCGTTAAACTGTGAATTATTTCTTTTACTGGCCTTATTGAAGTTGTATTTTCAATTGTTGGCCCCGCACACCAGACTGTTTTATAAGTTGCAGAAAAAGCTGATTTTTCAAGACGCTTCATTCCTTTTACAAAGGTCAGCATCTTAATCCATTTTTTAAGCCTCTTGTTCTTGGTCAATAAACGTTCAAACCAATTCTGTTTCGTTCCTATTTTCTGAACATATGGAGTGTTGATCACTGTACAGGGAGTTCCAGAAACTTTTGTTGACATGACAATATCTTTGGCACCATAATCCACACAAGCTTGCTTATACTCTTGCGATACATCTGATTCTTCTGATGCGATAAACACAGAACCAATAGATGCACCCACTGCGCCTAGTTTCATCACATTCTCCATATCTTCTGCCTTTCCTACTCCTCCAGCTGAAATTACTGGAATATCACATTTCTCTGCTAATAAGGGAATCAATTCTTCAGGTGGTAATGGTCCTGCATGGCCTCCAGCCTTACTATTTACAGCAATAACTGCATCAGCTCCTAATTCTTGGACTTTTAAGGCGAATTTAAGATCTACAACATCACAAAACACCTTGATCCCTGCCGGTTTGCATTGACGAATAACTTCTTCGGGTGAACCTAGGGATGTAATGATGAAATCAACTTTCTTTTCTACACAAGTCTTTAATTGTCCAGCCGCTTTCGGGTTGGATTTATTAACTATGATATTTACTCCTAGTCCCTTTCCGTTGGTATTTGCTCGAACTTCATCAATTGCTGCTCTAAACTCTTCATCTGTTCTATAATTAAGCGCAGGAACAGCAGCGGCAATTCCATTATTAATACCCGCTATTAGCATTTTAGCATTGGACACTAAAAACATTGGCGCCATGATAATTGGATGTTCAATTTCTAGGATTTCGGTAAGGGATTTGCTCATGCTAATTGTCTTGATCTTGTAATCGTTGGATCTGTTCCCAACGATTAATTCTGTTCTTTAATAGGCGTGCGTAATCTTTCGCCTCTTTGTTGTTGTAGTCTGCATAGGCTTTTTGCGCCCATTCTAAAGCTCCGTATAAATCACCATTAATCTCAGCATAAATAGCCATATTGTGACAGGCTCTTCCAGCAACCTTTCTTTTATGGCTTTCGGTTTCCTTTAGCCACATCTCTCCTGCTCCATCCCAGTCATTGACTTCTGCTCTGCGATTGGCTATTTTTAGGTTCCTGCTTCCTTTGTTGTAATAATTTCTCCATACCCTAAATTTTTTCGATAACAATCTACCCGCATAGAACTGACCAACCTGAGTACTAATTTGCTTTACAGCTTGTTCTCTGTTCATTAAAACTGATGCCGCTTTCACTGGGTTTATTCCTCTACCCGTTGAAGTCAATACATCTCTTAAAAAAATCTCGTCACGAATTAATTTGTTTTTAGGGTCATAAATTCGCCAACCAGTTTTAATGCTGGTATTCATAGTTGCCACATGTTCTATTAAAGGCACATCCCCTAATGGCGTAGATTTCGTTACCGTTCTATTTGAATAGGATATTTTTGAATCGGTATCGTACAATTCTAACACAAATAACAACTGAACCCCAGCTTCATCACAGATTTGTTCAACCTCTGCCCAAGGTAATTGTGCTGGAAAAACATCTATCCCTCCGTTTTGAACTGTCATACTGTCTAAAAGTGATACATATTTGAATTTCGGATTCATGGTCAATTCGTCATACAAGCCTTGAACGGCTGCTTTTGACCCTGTATGATCCATATTACCTTCTAAACTGAGGGCATTATCAATCATATCTAATGGTTTTGACGCTCCTGATGAATAGGTTCTATTAATGACAGCAGCAGTTTCATACTCGTTTTCTAAATAAACAATTGGTGGGTCAGATATCGTTA
>JAUHXX010000298.1 GCA_030426825.1 Bacteroidia bacterium
ACTTTTTAATCTGCTTTTCTCGGGACAAAGCTTTTTCTTTAGTATTAAATTCCTCGGTCCAAACTATTTTCCAATCTGCTTTACCACCAGTAAATCCTTTATGATTGGAATTATGACGTCTTAAGCGATCTTGAATATCAACAGAAGTTGAACCCACGTAATAGCGATCTCGATTTTCAGAATACAATATGTAGCAAGTGAATTTCATGTAAATAAAAAAAGCCGATACTTAAGTATCGGCTTTAATTTTCGTGGGCATAAGTGAACTCAATTCGAACCAATTTATACTTAGCCTTCAACTACTTTCAAGTTTAAAAATGGAATAAAAATGTTCCCTTATTGGCTCAAATATTATTAATTAGGATTGAACCTTTTGAGGCTCACTACGAAAAGAAAGCTTCTGTCAAAACAAATAATTTTTTACTCCTTTAACTGATCTAACTCTGAAACTATTGAAAGTATCAAAATTCTTATCGATTCTTCTTCTTGTTTGTTGTGCAAATTGGTTAAGTCCATGGCGGATTGCACCAACAAGTTTTTGCAATAATGTCTTTTTTGTTCTTGGGATAGTTTCATTATTGTCATTTTATATACTTCATCCAAATCCTGTAATTGCGGAACGGATTGATGGCTATTTTTTTTCTTAAAAAGGGTCATTATAAAAAGTTTTAAATTAATAAGTGAATACGTTCATTTTCAACATGAACATTCATTTTTACTGCATAAACTTTCTTAATTAAATCTACTGTCAACACTTCTGACGGCGATCCTATTGAAATTAATTCTCCTTGATTTAGGACAATAATTTGGTCAGCATATTTCGCGACTAAATTTAGGTCATGCAGCACACCAACAACTACGATATTCTCTCGCTTAATTATCGACCTGAGTTCATCCATAAAGTCTAGTTGATAGAAAATATCTAGTGCGTTTAGAGGCTCGTCCAAGGCAAGTAACCTTTCACTTTCTTTGTCTTCTGATATAATTTGAGCAATCACCCGTGCGAATTGAACCCGTTGTTTTTCGCCGCCACTGAGCGATAAAAAATTTCGCTCAGCGAATCCCTGAATTCCAAACATTTCCATACAGTAATCAACAATCTCAAAATCCACTTTTGTTGGACTGTGTTTAAAATGTGGATATCGCCCCATTAGCACAATTTCTTTCACGGTAAATGCAAATGATAATTCTATACTTTGTGACAACAGGGCTCTTTTTTGTGCCAATTCATTTGTACTGAAACTGTTGATACTTTTATCGTCATATAACACCTTCCCTGTATTGCTTTGAAGCTGTCCAGTTAATATTTTTAACAAGGTAGATTTGCCTGCACCATTCGGCCCTATAATCAAATTGATTTTCTTTGGATGTAGTACAAGTGAAATATCCTTAATTAAGGATTTGTCATTAATAGAATAACTTAAATTTTCTGCTAGAATCATATTCAATATTTATAACTGTTTCTCTTCAGCAATAGAATAAAAATGGGCACTCCAATAATTGATGTAACAATCCCAATTGGAAGCTCTGCAGGTGACACTGCTAATCTCGCTACTAAATCTGCTGCTGCAAGTAAAAATCCTCCTAATAAAGCACTACAAGGGATTAAATAACGATTATCGGATCCATTCAATATCCGCAAGAGATGCGGCACTATTAGCCCTACAAAACTGATTACTCCAACAAAAGCTGTAGCAACACTGACCATTATGATATTGATTAGCAAAATGAATAACTTAACTTTTTGAACATTGATTCCCATCAGATAAGCTTCCTCCTCTCCCATTACAAATGAATTGAGGTGCTTAGCATATCGAAGAGCTAAAAGCACCATAAATGAGGTCACTATTCCAACTGTAAAAACTGCGATCCAATTTGCGCCAGATAATGAACCCATACTCCAAAAAGTAATTGATCTAGCTTGAGGATCTCTTGCGATATAAGACAAAAATCCTACGCCACTTAAACATAAAGCATTCACTGCGATTCCAACGAGCAAAAGCTCAATCGTAGAATTTTTACCGGTAGATTTTGTTCCAGAAATCAAGAATACAACTCCCGTAGCTAACAAACCGCCAACACAAGCTACTATTGGAAGTGTCCATTCACCTGCGTTGAATTTGAAGTAAACTCCCAAAACAAAATACAGAGCAGCACCAAGTGCTGCTCCGCTTGAAGTCCCTATTAATCCAGGTTCTATTATCGGATTCCGAAATAATCCTTGTAGCAAGGTTCCTCCTACTGCTAACGCCATCCCAACAAAAACACAAAGCAATGATCTAGGCAACCTTAAATTGAAAAATATGCGTTCATTTAAACTCATTTTTTCGTTCAAAAAGTACTTTTCTATCGCGCTAAAAATGGTGTTTAAATCAAGTTTTAGTGCACCATATCTTGCAGAAACAACAATTATCAATAAGGTTAGAACTAGAAGACAAAGAAAAATGATTCTTGATTTATTCCGCTTTGCCTTCATGTATCAGTTTTTGCAGCATTAACGTAGTTTGCCCCGTTCGAGGACCTAGGTAGATCAAATCATGCTCTTCAACCCGATAGACTTTTTCTTCTTTAAAGGCTTTGGTTTCTGAAATACCCGGCAAGTTTCCTATTTCTTTATGGCTTCCTAACTTATCAAAACCAAAATCCGTTATTAAGATGACATCAGGATCAGAGGCTGCTACAATTTCTGCTGATAGATGCTTCATTCGGCCCTCACCTGTCACTGCCATTTCTCCTCCAGCCCATCCTACAATTTTAGCAGCCGTACTATTTGCTGTCACCACTAAATAAACATTATTCGCTTGACCGTAATGAATCACCAACACCTTAGGTTTTTCACTATACTTTTTTGCCGTTTCTAACGCCAATTCCATTTCTTTGTCAAGTTGTGAGCAGAGTTTTTTTGCCTGATCTACTTTATTAAAATAAGTTCCTATCTCAGTTATCAATGCTTTAGTTGATTCAATATCCTCCCCTTTGGTATCAAATACTTTCATTGGTATTTCAAGTTCATCTAGTTGTGTAACCACATTTTCAGGTCCAATGTTGTTATCATGAATTATCAAAGTAGGCTCAGTAGAAAGTATGGCTTCTGCACTTAATGCACGGTGATATCCCACTGTTGGTAGCAATTTGGCTGCTTCAGGAAAAGTGCTTGAAATATCTACCGCGACAATATCTTTTTCGGCACCTAAAGCAAAGATTATCTCGGTATATTGTTTAGCTATACAAACAATTCTTTCAGAAGGTACATCTTCAGAATTTGAGATGGTTTCCTCATTTGAAAATCTTCCGCAAGCCAATATTATGGCTAATAAGGGAAGAATAATTATAAATTTCTTCTTCATTTTAATCAGATTTAAAGAAATCCAGAACGTCAATAATTAATGACGTTCTGGAAATCATAGATTCATTCTAGAAATTGTATTTAAGGTTCAAGCCACCAAAGAAATTGATGTCTCTAGGACCAGGTATATATGCATCTGGAAGTTGATTAACGAAAACCATATTATAGTACTGTGAACTCGTTATATTATTCGCTCCTGCGTAAGCATTCAAACTGAATTTACCAAAGGATTTTTGATACCCAATTTTTGCATTTAAAAGTGAATATGGAGATGTCTCATTTAAACCATCAGAAGTATAATACATTGAACTTCTATAATTAAATGTTACGTTGGCGTAAATCCCAACTTTAGTATTTACGTCTATCCCAGCATTGAACATAATGGGACTAACTCCAGCCACAATATTTCCCGAATAATCGTTCACTATAGTAGAGTCATTCCCGTTAATATCGTTTCCTATCACTTCAAACTGATAATTATCATATTTAAAATCAGAGTAGGTGAAATTCAAGAATGGTTGAAGATGGCTTATAAAACCTTTATCTGACTTGAGTATATCCCATTTCACAAGCGCTTCAATTCCGTTATTATTCAAATTCCCTCCATTCACAATATAAGAGTACAGAGTAACTGTATTATCAGGGTCTTGAACAGTTTGTGTAGTAAATTTGTCAGAAAACTTAGTACTAAATAACGCTACTGAATAATAAAGTCGACTATTTAATAATTGACCTTTCGTACCGATTTCATATTGAGTTCCGTGTTCTGGACGCAAACCAGTATTGATTTGCCCTGTGTATGAAATGATCGAGTTAGAACTGACAGGAGCTTTGTATCCAGTAGCATAAGAAGCATACACAGACATTTTTTCATTGATTGTCTTGTTTATGGCAACACTCGGAGAAACCATATTCTTGTACCGTACTTCAAAATCTTTACTTATTGTGCTTCCTGGATAATTAGAATTAGTACCCCATAACCGGTCGTTAAGAGCGATACTCATATTGCTTATTCCCACCCCTGCATTAACGCTTAAACCATAAGGTAAATTTAAGGTCCATTGTGTGAAATAATTATAGGTAGAATTTACTCCTGAACGAACACTTCTTAAATCGGTAATGGTATTATAACCAGTTAAATCTGTACTATCCGCGGCCATTCTGTATGAGCTAGAATGCACATCCATTCG
>JAUHXX010000299.1 GCA_030426825.1 Bacteroidia bacterium
AAGGGCTAATGAATTACGACATGATTTATGTGTATCATCATCTTAAAAAAGGCAGCTTGGTAGAATTAAAACGAAAAAGTGAAAATATACATGGTGATCCGATTTATGATGTTTTCTATGAAAATTTTAAACTCGGCGAGTGTGTTATCTCTGGAATCATGAAGTCCTTCTATATGAACGAAAGCTCAGTTTTTGCCGAAATTGTTGGTCTTTCGAAAGATAAATACATGCCCATTCGTGAGTTGGATATTCAACTCGGAGTTCAGACTTTGAAAAAAGTGAGTTAGGATTTTGGAAAAAATAAATCGAAAAAAGTCGCAAACCCACACAACCTCTAGGGCTTTACTTCCGTATGTTCTAAAAAAGTGCTATCTTTACCTGAATGGTTGCAAGTTTTTTTTGTTCAAGTGTAACAAAACCGACCTTGTAATTGTTTAACTAGCATACAGAAACTTAGAAAAATGAAAAAGACGTTTATTTCTGGAGGAGTTGCAGCGATTTTTGTAATGTTCTCATGTACTGATCACGAAGTAATTCCACCACCGGTGCCATTGGTTGACCTTGGTTGTTTATGTGAAGGTTCAATTGAAACAGTAACAGGTGACTCATCTTTTACTTATGATGACACATGTACATTCTCATCTACAAAAACTATTAGTACAACAGTTCAATCTGACGCTGAATATCAAACTCAAATCCAAAATGGTGCTATGAACCAAGGATTTGAAATTGAAATGGGATCTTTGAGATGGACGGATGACGGCTCAAATAATCCGACATCTGCAGATTGGCAAGCATATTTTGATGCCATGGTTGGTGTTAACACTGAATTTGCTCCACATTCAAACGGAACAGGTGACGGTGCTGTAGTAAGATGGACTGACCCTAATGGAAAAATTTGGGTAAGTGATACAACAGTAGATTGTGCATTTTCTGACTTCAAATTTAACTTATTTACATACGATAAAGACACGACAGGTGAGTACATGGAATTTGATGCTGTTTTCAACGTAAGAGTTATCAACTCTGACTATGGAACTCCGGATAGTGCAAGATGTATAACAAACGCACACGTCAAGTCAGCCTTTAGATTAGACTAAAACTTTAATAAATCATTAACAAAAGGGAGGTTCTTTCGAATCTCCCTTTTTTTTATTAATTTGGTGAAACAGCTGTAACAATGGATGAGGTATTAAGGATTGCCATTATAGGTGATTTTAACTTTGCATACAATTCGCATAACGCGACTAATCAAGCACTTCAACATGTTGAAAATGTGCTAGATCAGCCGTTGAATTTCTATTGGTTAAATGAAAAAGAATGTTGCGAACAAAACCTTGACTTTACAGAAAATTATGATGGGGTTATTATTGCCCCAGGACCATATCGTCAACCGTTTTACTTTAATTCAATCATCTCACAACTATTAGAAAAAGACATTCCGGTCTTAGGAACAGGAGACTGTTTTAAATTATTAGTTGAATCTTATTTTGATCAAAAAGGATTTGATTTATCAAGAGAAAAAATTATCTCTGATAATTTGATAGATGGCAATCAGTTTACAGGAATTAACTTGGAAAAATTGTCTGATGAATTCAGCAAGATTTATTTGAATAAAAGCAATGTTGAGTACAGTTCTTCAAGGTTTTCAATTCTACCACAATATTCAGATGTGTTGACCGAGGATTTTGAGATTGGCGCAAGAAATCAATATTTTGACCCTGAAATTTTGAAGTCTAAGAAGCATTCATTTTTCTTGTTCACTATGTTCTGCCCACAAGTACTTTCGACATCAGATATGCCCCATCCGATATTCACCTATTTTATTAAATCTACCCGAAGATTATTTGATATAAAGGCGAGTGAATCCTAGTTGCTTGCAGGTTCAAGTTCAACTAGTATTTGATTCTTTTCTACACTTACCGAACTGGTAACCAATACTTTTTTAATTACGCAATCACTATCTGCCTTTAAAACATTTTCCATTTTCATGGCTTCAAGAATGAGAATGGCATCCCCTTTAGTGACAACATCACCCTCTTTTACAACAACATCAATTACTTTTCCTGGCATTGGCGCTTTGATGTCAGCATTGACATTTTCAACTGCCCGTTTGATTCCCATTTTATCTAGAACAAGGTCTAATTCATTTTTAAAAATCAAATCATGCGTAGCGTGATTATGACGGATAGTCATTGTTTTTGTGTGAATATCCACAGCTAAAACTTCAATTACTTGCTCGTCTCCACCTGAATTCACCTTGTAAACTTGTTTTCCTAAATGCGTGATTTCAAAGTCAGAGTTTTTATTGTCAAGTGCTAAAGTTTCAATAAGGTTTTCCATGGCTCGATTATTTATCTACCCAAAAGTAACGAATTCGTGTATAACTATGAGGGTTTAGGAGATTTTTTCGGTTTAATTACAAGATATACTCCTGTGAAAACAAGGAGTGCGCAAAGTATTTTTTGCCAGGTCATATCTTGGCTGTAATCTTCTAGTCCAAAATAGACAAATAAATAGACGA
Source organism: Bacteroidia bacterium (assembly GCA_030426825.1). Lineage (GTDB taxonomy): Bacteria > Bacteroidota > Bacteroidia > Flavobacteriales_D > Crocinitomicaceae > Paracrocinitomix. The sequence continues at coordinate 2,525 of JAUHXX010000299.1, forward strand.
ATGTTGTTGCGAGTATAGGTTGTAAATAAATGTAAACTGCCGCAATTGATGGACTTAACTTTTTCATGGAGTAAACATTCAAAAGGTATGGAACAAAAGTCACCCCAATGATAACAAAGAGAATTTGGAAAATTTCTAATGAGCTAATAGCTGACCAATTTACCGCAGAAACTTCCATTGAACTTGGGAACCAAATCAAAACATAAATTAATCCGAAACTGAACACCCAACTGATGACGGTCAGGGGTTTGTATTTAGACATAAGTGGTTTTACTAGAACAAGATAAAAAGAGTAAGAGGTAGCATTGATCAAAATTAAAATGTCCCCTTGACCAGAAGCAAATCCTCCAGGTTTATTTAGTAGAATAAAAGCGATTGAACCTATGGCTCCTAAGATGACCCCTGCTATTTGAAGATTACGGATTTTTTCTTTGAGAAATACTGCGGATAAAATTAGAACGATAATAGGAGTAAGCGTCATAATTACCGGAGCGTTGATGGGAGAAGTGAGCATCAAACCATTAAAAAACATCAATTGGTTCAAAGCCACTCCAAATAGTCCACAAATGGCCAATCGTCCAAAATCTTTAAGGGCAACTTTTTCTCGTTTAAGAGATAGAATTGCCCAGAATAAACTTGCAGCCCCAACTACTCTTAAAAGAATAAAACCGTTGGGACCAATAACGTTCGGCATTAATCCTTTGGCAACAACATAGTTGGCGCCATACATCAATTGAACAACAAATAGGGCTAGGTGAGATTTAAATAAGCCTTGCATAGCCTAAAGACTTGCTTTTGCGGCCTCAACCACTTTTTTAGAATTACCAATAAAAATTTCATTACCGTTAATCAATACAGGACGTTTTAAAAACGTGTATTCATCAATGATCCACTGTCGATAATCAGACTCGGATAAATCTTTTTCATTTAAACTTAGAGATCTGAATTTCATGGCTTTTCTTGAAAAAAGTGCTTCTGCAGAACCCGCAAGTGCAATCATTTCATCCACCTGGGCTGCTGTCATAGGTTCAGTCTTAATATTTTGCAAATCGAAACTTTCGTCTAAGTCCCATTCTTTTAAAATGCGTTGACAAGTAGAACAAGTTTTTAAATAGTAACACTTTTTCATTAGAACTCAGCTTTTTTAGGGGTTCTAGGGAAAGGTATTACGTCACGAATGTTGGCCATTCCAGTCACAAACATGACCATTCTTTCAAAACCTAATCCAAACCCAGCGTGAGGAGCTGTTCCAAACTTACGTGTATCTAAATACCACCAAAGTTCCTCTTCAGGAATATTGAATTCGTTGATTTTTTGTTTCAATACATCATAGCGTTCTTCTCTCTGCGAACCGCCAATAATCTCTCCAATTCCTGGGAATAAAATATCCATTGCTGCGACAGTATCACCTGGCACACCTTCTTTTGGCTCGTTCAAACGCATATAAAAGGCCTTAAACGAAGCTGGATAATCCGTAATAATAACCGGTTTTTTAAACTCCTTCTCAACTAAAAATCGCTCGTGTTCTGATTGCAAATCAGTTCCCCATTCAACAGGGAATTTGAACTTTCCTTTTTTATATGGTTTAGAGTTTCTTAAAATATTGATTGCATCCGTGTATGTGATACGCTCAAAATCATTATCGATAACGAATTTTAATCGGTCCATTAATGGCATTGGGTGCCTTTCAGCAGTAGGCTTTTGACTATCTTCTTTAACCTCTCTATCATGTAAAAACTGTAAATCATCTGCGTTGTTTTCCATGACGTGTTGACAGATGTAGCTTAAGAAGTCTTCAGCTAAATCCATGTTATCTACGATATCGTTGAAAGCAACTTCAGGCTCAATCATCCAGAATTCTGCTAAATGTCTAGCTGTATTAGAGTTTTCTGCTCTAAACGTTGGACCAAATGTATATACTTTACCAAGAGCCATTGCCGCCAACTCAGCTTCTAACTGGCCCGAAACCGTGAGGTTCGTTTCTTTGCCAAAAAAATCTT
>JAUHXX010000300.1 GCA_030426825.1 Bacteroidia bacterium
GAAAACTTCTTTTGTTCAAGAATGAGGAAAAGGTTGAAAGTATTAATATGAAAATGAAAACATTTTATCAGCAAAGTGAACACGCCTATACCTTCTCTTGCGAATTAGACAATGGTCATCAATATGCAATTTATGGTTACGTTGATGAAGATAGTCTGAGGTTTGGTGGAACCCCTTTTTTTGCTAATCAACTTTGCGATAAGGTTGAGAATTATTTTCTAAGAAAATAACTTTAAATTTTGTGATTCACCCGCTCCCCTGTTGAGGTGCTGCTCCGACCAACCTAATACCCCTCCGTAAACTCCTCTACATAAGATTCGTCCGGATGCATGGTCACCATGAGGATTTTATAACCCTCATCTCGTTTAACTAAAACAAGTCGCTCATGCACCAATTCGCCGTCAACTTCAAAAGTATAACTGAGTTTGACCGTGGTGATGCCGTTGTTATATTTCTTGTTAAATCCTGTTGTTTTTTTACGGTTTTCATGATCACCTTGTCTAACAACTCCTCCAAGAAAGGCTCTGAATTCATCTAAATTTTCTTCAGAAGATCCTTCATGATCTACCAAATTCTCTACGATATAATCTACCTTACCTTCGTCTAATTTTTTGTGAAATTCATCTGCTACTTTTTCGGCAGCTTCGGTTGAACATGATCCTAATAAAAAGATAAATCCAATAAGGATTAAAATGGGCTTTTTCATACATTTTGATTTTATATAAATGTATTGAATTATCTGGTGATTCCTAAATGAATCAATATTGCTCAGTAAAATCTTCTACATAAGATTCATCTGGATGCATGGCCACCATGAGTATTTTATATCCTTCTTCTCGCTCAACAAGTACAATGCGTTCATGAATTAACTCACCATCAACCTCAAAGGTGTACTTGTATTTCACAGTGGATATGCCATTTGAAATTTTCTTTTCAAAGCCCATTTTCTTTTTTCTATTTTTTTGCTCTCCCATGTCTACAATTCCTTGCAAAAAAGATTTAAACTCCACTTTATCCTGAGGGGTGGTATCCACATCATCAAATAGCACATTAACAATGTCATCTATTTCTCCGGCATCCAATTTTTTATGAAATTCATCTGCTATATGTTCAGAATTTCCAGTAGAACAACTTGTTAAAATAAGACTCAATCCAATTAAGGAAATAAAAAAAGATTTCATTAGGTTAATTTTAATTACGTACTTTAAGTTAATACCTTTCAGGGCACAGATTGAAATTAATAAAAACAATTTGAACCTTTTGAAAAGAAGGGTGTAATCAATAGCAAAGATAGCGTATGCTAAGAATAGGAATTTACATATTGTGCATGTTGAGTTGGTCGGTAATCGCCCAAGAACTGCCTGATAATGCAGCAGATGCATTAAAGGAGTACGTGAACATGCGTGAAGGATATAAACACAGTTCAACTAAGGAATTTAGCCGAACTGAGCAATTCACCATGGACGATTGGTGCTATGCCATGCAAAAGAAATTTCCTGATGCATTTGAGACAGATTATGCCTGGTATTTAAATGGCTTTTATTATTCAGATAGCGAAGAGCACATTTTAGCGGCTTATAAGAAAGCCCCAAAAGATGAACGTGTATTGAAGTCTCTATTTGGGCACTACCTTACAAAAGGTGAAACAGGAAAAGCAAAAGGTGTGGTGAGTGAAATTGCCGGCTTCTATTCTAAAAACACGCTGGCTTATTACAAAGATGCGGCGCCACAAAACGGGGCGATTTTAGCAAGTTCATTGACAGATGCCATTCCGTTTTATATCCTACAGATGAGAGGAGAAATTAAAGAATCGGTGAAAATCGTCTGCATGGAATTTTTAATCAATAAAACTTATGCAGCTCCATTTAAGCCAAGCCTTAAAACGGGTGATTTGGAGTTTTTTGGGAATGAAAAAGCTTATTTAAGAAAAGCCATGAATCTTGGAGGAGCTTACTTATCAACTACCGTTTCACAAGCCTATTTATCGGGCAATGAGGAAAACTGCTATTTGGTAGGATTAAGCTATCAATTTAAGCCTGCAGATCAGCTGCAAAGCCTTGAAATGTTTTGGAAAAAAGTTGCCGTACGTAACTTGGCAAGTCTGAGTTTAACATCCTCAGAAAAGAAATTGTATACCAACTATTTGCCACCATTATTGACATTGTACAAATTGAAAAAATTAAAGGGAGAGAAGGACGCAACACTGCGAAACGCAATTGTTGTTTTGGGAGAGAAAGTTGGACAAACTAAAACTGTAAATGGAATACTAGCAGAATACGATTAACACCCCATGCGGCTTTTAAAGAAAGATTATTCAAAATACACGGATGAAGATCTAATGCGCTCATTTACTGAGGGTGATAAGGTAGCCTTTGAGCATATTTATGCCAGATATGAGAGTTTTATGGTCAACTTTTTTTACCGAAAACTGTGGAGTGATAGAATAAAGGCAGAAGATTTTGCACATGATTTGTTTACCAAAATCATTGATAAACCAGAGTCATTTGACTTAAGCAGAAACTTTAAAACATGGCTTTTCTCAGTTGCCAATAACATGTGCAAGAATGAGTATAAAAAGCAAGAAGTGAGAAAGAATACAGGATATGATGTTCCTGAAGGGGTAGAAGCAACGGACAACACCATAATGCCAGACAAGGCAGTTGACCAAAATAATTTTAGTGAACAATTGAAAATAGAACTAAATAAATTAAACGAAAAACACCGAGAGGTCTTTGAATTGAGACATTTTGAAGGGCTCTCACTAAATGAAATAGCGGAAACACTAGAAATCAATGCGGGCACGGTGAAGTCGAGATTGCATCATGCAACCAAAACTTTAGCAGAGAAATTGACGGTTTTCAGAAAAACAATGATATGATAAAAGAAGCAGAAAATATCATCCTTACCAAGCAGTATTACGAGCTGTCGGCTGATGAACTCGCTACCGTAAGCGAACTGGTTGCAAACGCAGAAGAGTTTGAAGACATGAAATGGTTTTTGGCCAGTACGCAACAAGCCTTGGTTTCTGAAAAAATTGAAGCAAGTCCTGACTTAAAGAAAAAAGTAATGGCCCACTTAAACCAACCTGCTGAAAAAAGAAGGTTTTGGCTAAATGGAGTCATTCCGTTCTTATTACCGGAGGATAAAAAGTTTTATCAAAAACCAGCATTTCAAATGTCAATTGCGGCTGTATTGATTATTGGATTTATCATGATTAACAATAACTCCTTTAAAGATTCAACAGTAGCCTTGAATGATGGTAAAATGATTGAAGATAAAGTGGGTGGAGAAAAATCAGGTGAAATGATTCCTGAAGAAGCAGAAGAAGTGAGTTCAACGCTTGTTTTAGAAGAACCAGAGTCGGCAGAAGATTTAGGAGGTGCTGAATTGGCCAATACGCGTGTGGTTGAAGATGCTGTTGTTTACGAAATTGTAGAAGAAGAGGAGATTGATGAAATTGGACATGATGGTTACTATTCTGGTCCACTATCAGATGATGATTTAAAGAAAATTGAGCAATCAAAAGATAAGGACCTGAACAACTTAAGTACGAATGGCAACAACTTTGGAAATAATACCGGTAAAGTTGAAAAAACAGTGGCGCCTGCAATAGTAGATATGGATGATGAAACGGTGGTCACTACGAATAACAATACGCAGAATGTACCTGGACAAAGTGGAGGAGCTAAAGATCAAAGTGATTTTAAAGGCAAGAAAAAAGCAGATAAAAAAGAAGGGAAAGATCGTAGGTTAAAGAAAACAAATACAGATGCCTACTCATCTAACTCTGAGGTTGCCAACAAACCTGATGTTGAGCAAAATATTGCAGGTGGGTACTATGACAAAAACAGAGACGATTCAAAGTTGAAATCAGAATCGGATGATGCAGACGTTATTCTAGAAGATGACAAAGAAAAAGAATACAAAGAAATACGTCCTTTTTCTGCCCATGTTAATGAAACCAAAGAGTTGAAAAAGCTCTTTACAGTTTACAAGTAATGAAGGCTGTATTCATTCTCATGGCATTGTGTTTTACGCAATCGTTGTCTGCTCAGATTGAAGTAAAAAACGCTGCTACGTTCAAATCGTATTTAGAATATGGGGCAACTGATTCTGTACCCGCTGTATATTTTACTGTTACCGTAACCAACAACACTGATAAAGCCATTCCAGACATTGATGTGAGTAATCGCAGCTTGCATTTAAATTTTTTTGTGAATGGTGATAATCGCAATCCCATCTCTATGTATAACGGGTTAGAATCCACTCAAGAAGATCACCTTATTCATCCAGGTGAAAGTGATACCTATCAATGGATGTGGTTATTTAAAGATGAATGGAAGTTGGAGGAGTCTTATGGTGAAACTCCGATTGTGCACTGGACTTATCAAAATATTGAATCCAACAAAATTCAAATTGATATCAAACGACAAGAAGAAATTAAGCAATAACCCGTAAGCGTTTTTTTAATTCTTCAATTCGTGCTTCTTTACCAGGCTGTCGTAAGTTGAG
>JAUHXX010000301.1 GCA_030426825.1 Bacteroidia bacterium
GGAACGCTTCTAAAAACGAAGGCAATGCTATTCGCTGCAGTACTTACGAAAGTACACATTCGGTGAACGGTTCTAATGTTAGTTATACCTGTGTGTTAAAGGAGGGATAAGTAAATCTCCATTTAATAAAAAGAAAGGGTACTTAACTAGACGATCCGCATTGTGGTTTGACCAATTCCGACATTTTCTTTATTTTGAAAATAAAACCCATGCTTAAAAGTCTACTAACTGCAGTATTTATACTGTGTTTTATTCATTCTAATGCCCAAATAGGTTCTGAATATAAAAACCGAAGAATCCGATCTGCCGAGCAGATCAAAAAGTTGAAAGAAGGCGCCTTGTTTTTTAGATTAAGAACAAGAGATGTCCAGGTTGAATATTTGAGAAAATATGGCAGGCATGATGAAGCGGATAAAATTGAGCAAAAAAGGTACAATATGAATGTCAATATAATTGATGCATTCAATCAATATTTTAGCTTTTGTCCGGTCTATTTTTTTTACAGTAAAGATTCTAAATATGTAAGGCAAGCGCAATTTGACAGTCTTGTATTTTTAGATTCTGGCCTAGTTGCAAACCCAGCAATTCGCCCCAATCCAACTTATTATTGTACGGCAGAATTTGGAACCGTTAAAGCAGATACCGCACGGTTTTATGGTGGCACCAAAATAATTGAAGGTGAAGATGGATTAGAGGAGCGTCCTGTTTATACCACAGGTCCAGATGCAGGGTTTAAAGCGATTATTATTCAAAGTGACCAGTTTATTCAATTGGTGAAGCCTTTTCCTTTTTATCAACGAACGTTTACGGCAACACCGAATAGAAAAAGAATAATGGGCTTTGCACGGAAATTAAATGCAGCTCTTTTTGAGTACTTCGATACAGTTTGACAGTTTATCCATGAAATAGGGTGACTCATCTAATAAACTTTTTCGTGCGTGAAATATACCCTAACTTCGCACTATAGTATTTAAACGTTAGTTTATATTTCATAATAATTTGGTTAATTATTGATTTTGGCTCGGATGTGGTTATCCGAGCCTTTTTTTATGTCTTCAACGTTCTTTTTCTTACTTTAGAAAGATGAAACACTTGATATATTTAACCTTTGCAGCCTACGTGATGCTAAGTTGTTCCAACGCTACTGATGAAACAACTGATCACAGTGAGGATATTCTAGAAACTGAACAGCAGGATTCTTTAATCAACACAGAGGCAGAATCACCTACAGAATTGCTTCAAATCACTGCCTTGTTAGAAGATAATCCCACTCGAATTCAGTATGAGTCACTGTTAAATAGTTTTTATGAACCCTTCGAAGAGTTGCCCTATGAAGAGATTGAAATAAAGTCTTCTGAATTGGTTTATGGATTCAGTCAATTTAGAACAACGGAGTCGCGTACAACCGTCAAATTTTATTTTGCTGATTTTCAGGATGACTTGATCGAGTTCGGTCAATTGAATTTTGTAGAAGGTTTATATGGAGTAAACGGGGGTGGACTTTTTTACGTGACCGGTGAGGATGACCAAGCCGTAAATGATGTGTTATCTTGGTTTAGTGGTGCTGAATAAAATGAAATCCACTTTTGATACAGATCGACTGATGATGAGACCGACATGCGAGGAGGATGCAGAATTTATCTTTCGTTTATTAAATATGCCTAAGTGGCATCAATTTATTGGAGATAGAAATGTAAATTCTAAAGCGGATGCCGCAGAGTATATTAAAGTTAAAATGGATCCGCAATTAGAGCGTTTGGGTTTTGGGAATTACACTGTGATTCGAAAAACGGACGCAATGAAATTGGGAACAGTTGGCCTGTATGATCGCGAAGGACTTGAAGGCTTAGATATAGGATTCGCATTTTTACCTGATTTTGAAGGACAAGGCTACGCTTATGAGTCGGCAACCGCTCTGATCGATTATATCCGGCTTAATTTTGGGCTCAACGTAATTAACGCTATCACTGATAAACGCAATGTGAGCTCACAAAAATTGCTCGAAAAACTGGGTTTAAACTTTCAAAAGATGACTTTGCTACCTGGAGAGTCAGAAGAGGTCATGTTTTATTCTAATAAGGCATAGCTTTGCAAAAAAATAGTATCTTCATTTCACTATTTACGTGATCTAAACTCTCATGAAAATTAATTACGATAACAAAAAATTTAGGGCAGTTTCAAATTCTGATAACGGTGAAGTAGAAGAGGGCTTGATTTTTAATTACCAACAAGATGGAACTATTTTGTCCTGCAATTATGCTGGTGCGAGTATATTAAAGGGGCAACTTATTGGAATCGTTCATGAAGACGGTTCAATTGATATGCGTTATCATCAAGTAAATTCGTCTGGTGATTTAATGACCGGGGTCTGCAAATCAATTCCTGAAATTCAGCCTGACGGTAAAATAAGGTTATACGAAACTTGGGAATGGACCTCTGGAGATTGCTCTAAAGGAGAATCAGTTCTTGAAGAGATTTAACGTTTTGCTCGAATCAGTTGGCGCATGAAATTGATGACATTCTCACATGTGCCAAATAGTTTTTCATTGGCCAATGGCCCCATATACGAATAAGTCATATGGCCATTTTCACAGCGAATACTAGCTTTTAAATCCTTTTCAATTTCCATTAATCTGGCTTGTATTTCATGACTCATTAAAGCACGGAATTCATCTTCAGACTTACTTTTTAAAAGGAATTTTTTATCGAATTTTTCATCTCTAAATTCAATATCCTTAAAACCTAGCATTTTCCCAGTTTTACTAAATAAATGCTCTTTTCCAATTTTAAAATCAAAAGTGAAGGGAGTGTTTGAAAACTGAACGGTTGTCACTACTTGTTTATTCTTTCCTGAGCTTACCATTTTTTCAAAAAGTTGAAATTGGCATCCATCTAAATCACCATTTACTTCATTCAATAGCACGAGCATATGTTTAGATGAACTATAGGTGAGGTTATTTTCGTTTGCAAATCGTTCGAACATCTCAGCTTTTCTGTTGTTCACCTTTTTTGTGTATTTAACAGCCCAAACTATAATGCCTATAAAAGCTCCCAGGGATACAATAAGTAGTAAAATTTCCATAAAATGAATTTAGTCAATCTTTTAATAATTTTTACAGAAATTCATCTTGAAAATAATACCTTCATTCAAATTCCTGCGATTAGAGTATATTCACTGACTGTATGTATTGAATAAAAAGCTTTAGATGAACCACAAGGAATTAACTGACCAAGAATTTTTAGAAGCCTTCGAAAACTGCTCACTTTCTGAAGAATTATTTACGCATGAGGCGCATTTGCGATTGGGATGGTTGTATATACAACAATTTGGATTGCATAAGTCTGTAATGATGGTTCCAATGAGAATAATGGCCTACACTAAGAGCTTAAATAAAGTTCATATTTTTAATTTGGAGCTGACAGTGGCGGCGGTTAAATTGATAGATCATTTTAAGCAGTTCAATCCAGATGATAACTTTGAGCAGTTTTTAGCACACAATCCAAGATTAATCAGTGATTTAAAGGGGCTTATTGTTGAGTTTTACGGAGAGCTTGATTAAACCTCTATTCCCATTAAACAGATATCATCTACTTGTTCAATATCTCCTTTCCAATCGTGAAATGCTTCTTTGAAAATTTTCTTTTGATCAGAAATAGGCCTTTTTTGAGCATTCAATATCAACTCCTTTAAGGTTTTATACTTGAATTTCTTGCCTTTTGGTCCGCCAAATTGATCCGCATATCCATCAGTAAATAAGTAAATGCGATCACCTTTACACAAGGTTCCTGAATTAATTTCAAAAGGTTGAACATTTTCAAAATAACCTATTGGCTGTTTGGTGCCTTTAATATCGAATAACTTATAGCCATTCAATACCAAATTCGGCGTTATTTCTTCACCATTGATTATCAAGTTGGAATCACTTTCTTTTCTTATTATCCATGCCGGGTTTTGAGCGCCAGAAAATTGAAATTTTATAGCATCCTCATCCGTGTAATCCAGACTACATAAGGCGATATCCATTCCATCTTTTATAATTTCTCCCGAAACCATATCTGTAAAGGCTTCAACCACGATATTATTGGTGTTATCTAAAATCTCATTGGTCTTTGTCAATAATGATTCCCGCACACTTGAATTAAGTGCTCGTGTTCCAATTAATGATACCATTGCTCCTGGGACACCATGTCCTGTGCAGTCTGCTGCGGCGAAAAAGATGTGTTTTTTATTTTGTAAACACTGATCCACCCAATAAAAATCTCCAGATACAATATCTTTTGGCGCATAATAAATGAAGTAGTTCTTAAAGAGGTCATTCAATCTACTTGTGCCTGGTAAAATTGATCCCTGAATCCTTCTCGAATATTGAATTGAATCAGTTACTTCTTTGTTCTTGTGCTGTAATTCATCTGCTTGCATCTGAATTTCTTTGGTTCGATCTGCAATGACACTTTCTAAAGCCAAATTCTTTTTCTTT
>JAUHXX010000302.1 GCA_030426825.1 Bacteroidia bacterium
GGTGTACCGCAACGCAGCTGGCGAAAAAGTAGAGTCTGTTTATTGGCACAGCGCTATTGCATGGGGAAAACAAGCGGATTTGTTTGAACAATACGTTAAGAAAGGGCAAGAAATTGCGGTTGAAGGCAAGTTGGTGACACGTTCGTACGAGACAAAAGAAGGCGAGAAAAGATACAGAACAGAAATTCAGGTTTCTGAATTGTTAATGCTCGGCGCTAAAGAAGAAGTTGAGGGGTAGGATGTTTATTCCGAAAATCGATTTTCGTTCTTCGATTTTTGATTTTCGGAATTTATTTTGAAGTTATGAACGACTATAAAATACTTGACGTGTGGTCTCAAGGCATGAAAGTTTCAAGAATGATTTATAAAAACACACGATTGTTTCCTAAAGAAGAACGGTTTGGTTTGACCAATCAAATCAGGAGGGCAAGCATTTCGGTAGTGTCAAATATTGCTGAGGGTTGTGGAAGAAGACATAAAAATGACCGACTGCAATTCTTTTATATCTCAAGAGGTTCGCTATATGAGTTGGAATGTCAACTATATATCGCAAAAGACTTGGGATACATTGGAGAATCTGCCTTCGAACTTACGAAACTCAATATTCAGAAGGCCAAAATGATCCTAAATCGATTTATAAAACACAATAGAAATTTAAATTATTAATTCAACTTAATCGAAAATCGAAAATCGAAAATCGAAAATCGAAAATCGAATAACGAATAACGAAAATCAAAACAAAAACAAACACTATGAACAAATTACAAAACACAATCAATTTAATCGGTAGAGCAGGAATCACACCAGTAATTAGAACTTTTGAAAATGGCGTTAAGCTGGCAAAGTTTTCATTAGCAACCAACGAAATCGTAACAGAAGTAAACGGTAAAAAGAATGAAACGCAATGGCATAACATTGTAGCATGGGGTAAAAAGGCCGAGCTGATCGAAAAGTTTGTAAAGAAGGGGCAACTAATGGCGGTAGATGGTAAACTGGTTAACAGGTCGTTTATGGCGAATGATGGCTCAAGACGAAAAATGACTGAAATTCAAGTCAACGAAATACTATTAATCAATACCAATAAAAAAGGAGATACTCCAACTCCGTCTCCGGCACAGATCAAGGAGATGAAAAAAGGCCAAATCAAACAATTAAACGCTAAAAATAGTGAGCTGAATAAGCAGCAGAAAAAGGCGAGTTAAGATAGAACAAGTAAAGCGGTTCTGGAGGCTGGTGCAAATAAGTAATTTGGTAGAAGATCACTTATTTCACCGGCTTTTTTTTGACCATTACAATCCTACAACCTCTTCTTGTTTTAAGAATAACCAATGAAAATAATCGAACAACTGGATGTCCGTGAAGTAGAAATTTAAAATCTGTTCGTAACTGTATCCTTGATTCGCCATGCCCATGGCACCCTCTTGACATAGTCCAACACCGTGACCAAATCCTTTTCCATGTAAAACAACATTGCTTCCTTCCTCATGGCTAGAGAACCATGTGGATTTTAACTTGAACTTAATTCTCAAATCTCTCAATGGAATTCCGAGTTGGGGAGCAACATAAAATGCTTTCCTTGTATCTTGAGTAAAAGAATAGATCGATCGTCCAAACAACGAATCTTTATCAGGGTAACCAAAATGATTCACTAAATAACTCCTCCAACTTGATTTTGAAATGGTTTTGGTCCATGTGGCTTGACGTGACTTTACGCAAAAGGTATCCACAATACTTCTACAATACGGTACCGCTACATTCCAGACAAAATCAGATTCGCTAGTTTGACCTCCGCAATTCGCAAAAAAGAAACCATCCGCCAACTTCAGCTCTGCATCTAACATAATAATACCCTTCGTTTCTGCCACGGCGTCTTCTATCGTTGGGGTGTATCGTAGCATGTTGTGATATGCCTGACAATGCACCCTATCGCACACCGAGAATCCATCTTTTCTATGTTTTTTAAGATGATCTAGCACATAGGTTCTACTCAATATTGCTTGTACTTTATAGTATTCTTTATGCTTGCCACCACCGCCTTCGCTTTCTATGACACCTGCTAAATAGTTAGAAATTTCAACCTCGTTTATCACCGTAATTTCAGTATTCCCTGAAGGGATGATGATCAAATCGTTTTTATATTTTCTAATCTTTTTACTATAAGGAACAACAGGTTGAATTTGAAAATTGGCATCCTGGCTAGTGGCTTTTACGAAAACCGTATCGTAAAGACCGATTACTTTACCAGCTTTCTCAACTTTAATTTTCTGACCTGAACGACTGGCGTATATAGATTGATCCTTCCAAATGGTTGTCAATTCTATACTATCTCCGAAAACTTGATAATTACCCTTGTCATGAGAAATCTTCACCTTGGACAAATCGTATGCACGCAATATCCCAACATTCAATACTTGACCAAATCCAGTTGAGCAGATAAATATGAGCGATATGAAGAGTAACAACCTCATTCTAGTTTTTAAGCAATAATGATGCTACCTTTTTGGAAGCTCCGCCATCTCCCAAAATTTCTTTCATCTCCGAATAGGCCAGCAACATTTTATTTCTCTCATCACTTTCATGAATGATTTTATCCATTTCGTCTTGCAAATTTTCAACGGTCAAATCGTTTTGAATTAATTCAGTGACAACTTCTTTATCGGCAATTAAATTCACGAGTGAGATATAATCTACTTTTACCAAGCGTTTAGCGATTTGATACGAGAGTGCATTCCCTTTGTAACAAACCACTTGTGGAACTTCAAATAATCCTGCCTCTAAGGTTGCCGTTCCTGATGTGACCATAGCAGCATAAGAATTATTCAACAAATCATAAGTTCTGTTTGAAATCCAATGCATTTCTTGTTCGCCGGCAATTTGTTTATAAAACTCCTCAGGTAAATTTGGAGCGCCGGCTACAATTAGTTGAAAATCAGAATACTTTTTAGCTGCCGCCAGCATAATAGGTAGTTTTACCTTTATTTCTTGTCTTCGACTCCCTGGTAACAAGGCGATAATTTTTCGATTGTCTAGGTTGAATTCTGTTTTGAAGTCATCAGCTGATACGGCTTTTTCTTGGAAGTTTTTTATCGCATCAAGTAAAGGGTGGCCTACATAATGCACATCCATTTGATAGCGCTTGTAGAACTCTTTTTCAAAAGGTAGAATGCAATACAATTCATCAACTGTTGCTTTTAATTTCCATCCTCTTTTTTCTTTCCAAGCCCAAACAGACGGTGATATGTAATAATGCACAGTAATTCCGTGTTGCTTGGCAAATTTTGCCATGCGCATATTGAATCCTGGATAATCAACTAAAAACAGCACATCCGGTTTATATTCTAACATATCCTTTTTGCAAGCTTTGATATTTTTAAGAATGGTACCTAGATTCTTAACCACTTCTAAAAAACCCATGAAAGCAAGGTCTTTGATGTGTTTGACAGGTTTTCCTTGAACTTCTGCCATTAAATCCCCTCCCCAATACCTGAATTCGGTTTTTGGGTCAATTTTTAACGCGGCTTTCATGACATTACTGGCATGTAAATCACCTGATGCTTCTCCAACTACAATATAGACTTTCAAAATGGCACAGTTTAATCTTCAAAAATACACGGATTTATGCTGTAAAACAGGAGGAGAATATGATACAAATTAACACTGCTTTGTGAACACTTGAAGGCCCAACAATGCATTATTCGGTGCTTTTGAGACTAAATTTGTTCTGTGAAGTCTTTTGTACTGGTCATATTATCGATATTGTTTATCCAAACAGGGTTTAGTCAGGATAAAAAAATAGATCAATTAGAAGTGCTCTATGATCAAGGATATTATTCTAAAGTACTTAGAAAATCAAAGAAGTTAATGGCCGATCCGAATTATGACTATTCTGGTTTGCCGGTGTACTACAAATCTTTGAGTTTATTCAGACTATGCGATAATCCTCAATATCATAAGCGACACAAAAATGCAATTAAAGAAGCCGTAGAGAGTTATGATGCCTTTGCAGATCACAGCAATTATGAAGTGTATATACATGCACACTATTATGAAATATCGAGTTTAAAGACCTTCTTAGAAAAATTTGATGATAGATTGCGAGAGCTTGGATATGAAGATGACGCCAAAAGGGTGTCGAGCTTTTCATTCAAATATTTAAAATCCATAAAAGCTAAACCAGATATTCACGAAAATTTAAAAGATGATAACGAGGTAGTTGATAATACAAATACATCAGTTTCATCAAATCGCGAAAAAATGGTGGTATATGCCAAGTCGTTAATTGGGATAAAATATGTTTGGGCAGGTTCAACTGAATCAGGTTTTGATTGTTCTGGTTTTACCAGTTATGTGAGTAAAAAGTTTGGAATTAACATTGCGAGAACGGCATCAGGGCAATTAGAAGAGTCTAAAAAAGTAAAACTCGCCAATGCTCAAAAAGCCGATTTAGTGTTTTTTGGTT
>JAUHXX010000303.1 GCA_030426825.1 Bacteroidia bacterium
TTCAGCAGATGGAATTAAAGATGGGATGGATATCTGTTTGTGTAAGATCAATGTGGAAAAAAGAATTGTCGAATATTCTGGTGCTAATAACCCTCTTTATTTAGTAAGAGATGGAGGTTTAGAATCGATAAGACCAAATAAGCAACCAATTGGTCAATTTGAATACAAAGTTCCTTTTGATACGCATAAGTTACATCTTAGAGAAGGGGATATTCTGTACTTATTTACAGATGGTTTTGCTGATCAATTTGGTGGAGATAATGGTAAAAAACTAAAATATAAGCCATTTAAAAATGAACTCATGCAAGCGCATGAAAAGCCGCTGCACGAACAAATGGTCATCCTTGATAACTTCTTTGAAAATTGGAAAGGCGATTACGAGCAAGTTGATGACGTCTGTGTAATCGGAATTCGTTTATAATTTTCCCAGAACTTTCTTTATAGCATTTGTCAACTTGCGAGTAGTTTATGCCGAGCTTGTCCATATACTTTTTAACAAGAGAGCAGTTTTCTGAACAATTCTGACGTCACGGGTATATCCTGAAGCAACTTTTCTTACCTTATAACAGTTTACTTACTAGCCCACAATAAATTAGAACTAATTGTTTATTTGTGTTAACCATGAAAAAGTTTATTTTATCCCTAGCTTGCCTGTTATGCTTGCAAATAACATTTGCACAAAACCTGACGAATGAAGGTACAGAGTTTTACGTTGCGTTTCCCGAAGTATATGATCACGCAAATGCGGTTTTTGAAATTAACATTTCAAGCAGAACGAATGCGAACGGAAATGTTTCCATTGCTGGAACAGGTTTCACACAAAACTTCACAGTAGTACCTGGTGTTGTGACTACAGTTACTTTGCCACCTGCAGATGCTAATATCATTTTTTCTGAGGTTGTTTTAAATAGAGCAATTCACGTTACGGCAGATGTCCCAGTAACAGTTTATGCTTCTACTTTTCATAATGCAAGATCAGAAGCTTCTATTTGCTTACCTGTAACTGCTTTCGCATCAGACTATATGGTGACTACTTATCCAACAGTGTTAAAGTCAGGGGTTTGGTATCAATCAGAATTTACAGTAGTTGCAGGAAACCAAGCCTGTGATGTGACCATAATCCCTTCATGCAACACAGATGGCGGGGTTTTGGCCGGAACACCAATTCCTGTTCATTTAGATCCAAACGAAATATATATGGTTAAGGCACAAACAGGTGCTAATAACGACTTAACAGGTACTACTATAACAGCGGATAATGGTACTGATGAGTTTGCGGTATACAATGGACATGTTTGGATTTATCTATCTAGTTGTGGAAACCTGAACGCAGATCCTTTATTTGAACAATGTTATCCTACTAAAGCTTGGGGAACTGCGCACATTTTAACCATGACTGAAGAGCAAAATGACAATGCTTTTCGTGTAATTGCCAAAGATAATGGAACAACTTTTATGGTAGATGGTGTTCCAACTGGTCCGGTATTAAACGCAGGAGATGTATATGACGGTAATTTTGTATTACCCACTGAAGCCATTCTAATTGAATCCAATAAACCGGTTGCGGTTACTCAAACTATGACAACAGGTGTTTGTTCAGGAAATGGAGATCCTTCCATGGTTGTAATCAATTCAAATGAGCAAATGTATTTAGACACGGTTACTTTTTATGCAGCTACAGGCGGTAGTTCACTGGCCAACTATGTAAATGTGGTAACAAGATCAGCTGATACTTCTACCATGCAAATGAATGCAGCCGCGATCAATGGCTGGACACTCCTTCCTGCAGATAATGATTATTCGTATAAAATTATGTCTACCACAGTTGGTTCTCACACCTTAACAACAACGGGATGTGGATTCTTAGCTTATGCCTACGGAATGGGAAATCCAGAATCTTATTTTTATGCGGCAGGAGCTCGTGTTAATTCAATTGATGATAGTTTATCATTTACAAATATCAATACATCTCAAGCCGGATTGTGTGATTTAGACTCTATTCATTTCACGCCCTTTACATCTGGTGGAAACGTCTTAAATTATAATTGGTATTTTGGGGATGGTGATAGCTCTAATGTACAAGACCCTATTCATACTTACGCGAATGCGGGAACCTACACTGTCACTTTGATTGTTGAATATTTATGTTTTACCGACACCATTGTTGAGGACATTGATGTATATGATTCTCCCCAACTGACAGGAACGGTTACTGATGTAACTTGTTATAATTGGGGGGATGGGGCCGTTTCAACGACAATTACAAATGGAACACCGAATTATAATTATCTGTGGAGCACGGGTTCAACCGCAACCGGAATTTCAGGATTAAACGGTGGAAATTATTGGTTGGTGGTAACAGATCAAAACGGATGTGAAGATTCGATCTATGTTACAGTTCAAGAGCCGCTTGCGATCAATGTAAATGTCAATCCGGCAGGGCCATTCGCTCCGCCTGATGGTGTTCAAAGTTTATCTGGAAGTCCTGCAGGAGGCACATGGACCGCTTCATGCGGGGCCTGTATCAATTCAACCACTGGAGATTTCGACCCGTTAATTGCTGGTGACGGAACATGGCAGGTTTGTTATACTGTAACTGTTGGAGGTTGTGACAGTACAGCCTGTATAGATATTGTTGTATCAAGCACTTGTGCTTTGGTTGCGTACGGTAATGATCCGACTTGTTTTGGATTAAATGATGGTTCTTTTACAGTCAACACTTCAGGAGGTGCTGGAACTATTAATTATTTATTAACTGATGCGAATGGAAGTCAGGTGAACGTATCCAATACTAATACCGCGAATCAATTAGTTTCTGGATGGTATTATATCAATGTTACTGATGATATTTGCACTTTTGAAGATTCTATTTTTATTGATCAACCTGCTGAAATGATTATCGATTTAGATCTTACGCATATATTGTGTAATGGAGATTTGACTGGAGTAGCAGATGTTGTCGAAGTGTTCAACTATACTGGGCATCCTGATAGTATTTCTTATTTTTGGGCACCATCTACCCCTAGTAGTAATGGAATTGGTCAAAACGTCTATTCACAATTGGGCGCAGGAAGCTATTTGTTAACTATTAACGATCAAAACGGTTGTACTCAATCACTTGATTTCGACATCAATGAGCCAAGTCCTCTTGTATTGGATTTAGGCTTTGAACCTTCTCAATGTCGCGTGTATTCTTATCAAAATGGAAATGGAGTGGTGTACGCATCTGCAACTGGAGGAAGTCCTGCGTATACTTTTTACTGGGAAAACGTTTATACGCTACAAAACTCGAATAACTCGACATGGGGTGGATTGAACCCAAGTTTATATAGCATAACAGTAACAGATGTAAACGGATGTACGATTCAAGAATTCATAACACTTGATTCGTTAAATCCAATAGCAGATTTCACAGTAACTTCGCCAGAGTTCTTAGATCCTGGTGTTTGTGAGGGGACGGCGGTAGTGAACGCAAATTTTGTAAATACTTCTCAAAACTATATCGATCCGTCAGATGTGAATTCTCAGGCAACATTCTTCTGGACGCTCGATAGCGCTAACGGTAATCCATGGTATTTAACACATGATTTTTTAGAGCAGCTCGACACCGCTTATGGTGAAGGTGGGCTATATACCGCATGTATAAAAGTTATTAATGACAATGGTTGTGAAGATGATACCTGCAAACAAATTTTAGTGTTCGATAAACCTGAATTAATTTTACCGAATGTATTTACTCCTGGAGGTGATGATGATGTAAACAATGTTTTCTTCTTTCCTCAGGTGGCAATTGTTGAATTAGAGTGCGTTGTGGTAAACCGTTGGGGCCGTACAATTTTTGAATTTACTGATCCTTCACAGAGTTGGGATGGGACAGATAAATCTGGAAGCGAATGTCCTGACGGAGTCTATTTTTATACCTATAAGGCGAAAGCTACAAACGGAACAGAGTTTGAAGGTCAAGGTAATATCCATTTGATTAGACCTTAATTTTTCTTGGCGACTAAAATAATGTCCTGCGTTGTAGATGGATTTTCGTCTGGAAATTCTTGAAGTGATTCATATTTTAGTTCAAAGCCTAAAGAACTGAGTAGATCAACTAGAAATTTCTGAGGGTAATAATGTATAAAGGCTTCTGGACCTGTACATGTACTAGAAGGTTTGTATCCAGATAAAGAAAATTCACCTTCCATTGTACTTACATATAGAACACCGCCTTTGTTAAGCTTTAAGTAACAATGCTCTACTAATTTTTTTGTGTCATTTTTCGAAAGATAAGGTAGACAGAAGCTGCAGATTATGCCATCAAATGAATGTTCAATTTCTGCAAAATCTCGACAATCTTTAATTAAAAATTTTGATTCGGGGCAATTCTTCTTGGCTATTTGAATCATGTTCGGCGACAAGTCAATACCAGTAAGTTTAATTTCCGGCTGAAGTTTTAGGATGT
>JAUHXX010000304.1 GCA_030426825.1 Bacteroidia bacterium
TCGGTGTTGACGCAGGTACCTTTAAGTTTGGATATAGTTATGATGTAACCATATCTAAATTAACAAATGCCTCTGGTGGTTCGCATGAACTTTCTATGGGATTAAACTTTAATTGTAAAAAGAAGCCACAAAGATTTAGAACAATCTCTTGTCCTTCTTTCTAAGATATTTAAGATAAGACCTTCATTGAGGACTCGTTTGATTCCGGTCTGCTATTGGAATATAACAAAAGAGTTTTCAATGAATTGAGGGGTGGTTCCCTCTTGGTTTTCTTTGTTTTGGTTAACAAATAAATGGCCTCACCTTTGGTGGGGCCATTTTATGTTTTGCAATTTATATAGAGCTTTCCTGCGGACTATTAATTTGTTAATCTTTTAAAGCCGCTAATGATTAAATTATTCTGCGCTATAAACCAACTCCCCATTTAAATAGGTTCGTTCAACATAGGTTTTGAGAATATCCTCAAAAGTGCAAGTCATAATGTCTCTTGTTAGAATTACGAAATCAGCATCTTTTCCAGCCTCTAAAGACCCCTTATTGGCATTTTCAAAATTCGAGTATGCCGGCCAAATGGTCATTCCTCTTAATGCATCTTCTCTGCTTAATGCGTTCTCGTTTTGAAAACCGCCTTCTGGAAAACCTTCTCTATTCATTCTGCTAACCGCTGCGTAGAAAGTTTCGAGAGGAGAGATTCGTTCAATTGGAAAGTCAGTTCCTAGAGCGACTAGCCCAGCTTTATCTAAAAGTTGCTGATAAGCATAAGCGAACTTAACGCGTTCTTTGCCAAGTCGATCTTCGGCCCAACGCATGTCAGATGTACAATGAGTGGGTTGGACACTTGGAATGACACCATATTGCTCGAAATAATCAAAATCTTCAGGAGCCAAGACTTGCGCATGTTCAATTTTCCACCTATGATCTGATTTTGCACCGATATATTTTTCGTAAATTTTTAGAATCGCTCTATTGGCGGAGTCTCCAATGCAATGCGTGTTTACCTGGTAATCTATTGAGGCTGCTAAATCTGCAATTTCTTCAAATTCTTGGATAGATTTCAATAAAAAGCCATGGTGATGATCGTGATCTGCATAAGGTGAAATTAAACAAGCTCCTCTTGATCCTAAAGCACCGTCTGAAACCACTTTAAAAGATTTGATATGAAGATTTCCTGTTCTGTAGTTCCCAGAGTCAGAGGCGAATTTCATATTATCCTCATCCGGAAAAAGCATACAGTAATCTTTAATCTTTAAATCTCCATTAGAATACCATTTGATAAATTGATTTCGATCTTTACTTTCAATTCCTGCATCATTAATAGAGGTCAAGCCCACTTCGAATAAATCCCGTTCGGCCTCTTGCATCAATTCTAAGCGTAAGTCCTCATCTAAATCTGGGATGTAAATAGCAACCGAGTCGTAAGCGTTATCTAATAGTAAGCCAGTGCATTTACCATTAATTACTTCTATATGGCCTCCAGGAATTATAGTTTCTGGAGTGATACCTGCAATATCTAACGCTTTTTGATTCACCAACGCAGCATGTCCATCTACCCTTCTAACTGCAACAGGTTTATCAGGGAATAGGATATTTAATGTGTCGTTGTTTGGGAATTCTTTATTTTCCCATAGTGTTTGATCCCAGCCGCGACCTTTAATCCAGCTGAATTGATTGTTTTCTTCAAAAGAAACAATACGAGCTACCACTTCGTCAAAAGACGCTGAACCATTTAAATCAACCTCATTGAGGGTTTTTGCATATCCTTCAAAATGACAATGCGCATCATGAAATCCCGGATAAACTGGCGCCATTTTTAAATCAATAATGTTCTCACAATCATATCCATTTAAAATTTCACGTTCTGGACCCAATTGAACAATTTTGCCATCTTTAACGGCCATGGCCTCATAAATTGTAAACTCTTCATCACAGCTGTAAATCATTCCGTTATGCAAAATTAAATCTGCTGTTTGACTCTGGTAACATGAGTAGAAACTTAAGAAAATCAGAGACGCAAAAAGGTATTTCATTTTTTTAAAAATTTAAGTGGTGGTAGAAGCATTGAAAATGATATAATAAACAGTAGAAAACTAACTGTTTTGTATCTTGCTATGGCTCCTAAAATTGGGGTCGTTAATCCTATTAATAGCAGCATAAAAAACCCTGTCAATATCAAAAAAGTAATCCAAGATTTTTTCTCGTTATTTGTTGATTTGTCATGGTTTTTTAAAAGGTAAATTGCCAAAAGAAGAAATAAAATATTCTCAATAATTAAAAGGTATTTTAATACGCTTCCTGGATCAGTCGGGAATGGGCGAATACTGGTGTTAATCAAAGCAAGTGGGATGTTTTTTATCAATTGTTTCGTTGAGTTATTAATAGATGGCACTTCAACGATACTGTTAGACGGTGGTTGCACTAAATAAACATCATATTTTTTTGAGCTCACCGGAATTGTGAATGGATAGAATTCTTTTTTACCGAATAATTTATATTCACCTTTTGCAGATTTAATTACTTGAATTTCTTTTGTATTGGAGTTGTAATTAAACTTGTTGAGATCTTGATAATCGAAAGCGCAAAATGAGCTATCAGTGATAAAAAATACTCCACCTGTCCCTACATTTTTAAAGTCCTGAAGTTTATTCGAGATTTTGTTCACTGGGTTGACTTTGTCTGGAGCTAGGGTCAGGCTAAAGCCAAGGCCAAGAACGATTATTAGTGTCAAAATTAATTTTTGTCGGGAAAAACCTGCTCTGATGAACCAGATCAAAAAAGGCAGAAACACCAAGACGCAAATTCCCAAATGCGGTTTATTAAAAAGGAGCGTGGCCATGCCTACAATGGCTGCGAGTCTCGTCCATTTATTATTGACTTTTTGAAGCAGTTTAGATATCCCCCAACAGAACAATCCAAAGGCAAAAATCATGATGCATTCCTTGGTGATGCCGCTTCCCCAAAATCCAATTGTAGGAAAGATGATAAGTCCAAAAAATAACACTTGAGGGTTGTGTACGAATTTTTTAAAGGTTTGAAATAACAGAATGATGCCCGCGTAGGAGATAAAAGCGAAAACCAAAAGATGTACCCATACGTTGCCAAATGAAAAGAAATGAATAACTGAATTGATGCGAATAATGAGGCGGTTATCGTTGATGAAATCTCCGTTATCTCCGTAACTCCAAATGCGGGTATCAGCCAGCTCATTTTGCAAGAGTGTTAGATCATTTGAATTGAATCCTAACAAAAGTTTCAAATAGCCTCCGAAGTCAGATCTTCCATATCCTGCCAGGATTTTAGAATCATTCATGAAGTTGGCAACATCTCCATATAAACTTCCTGATGAATAATAATAGGTGAATATCAACAGAAATATGGTGGCATAGAACAGCTTCAAAAACCAACCGATCAGTAAGGTTTTGGGGGACAGGCCAATCCTGTTAGCCGAGTTGAAAATCAGATAACTGAAGCCGAAAAATAATATGACAAGTACTGCCCATGACATTTGCCTCAAAGGTATAAAAACATACTTTGAATTTTACCGATTGCAAATTGTTGAAAAAAAGGGATAATTGTTAGTGTCAAATCTCCTTTGCACTTCCTGAATTATGTAAATTTGTGCTTTTATTTAATGTCCAAAGCTTAAGCAAAGGAACATATCTTTTAATCGATCAATGGAAAATAAAACGCAAGAATTAGCAACAGTTGAACAGGCAGTAGAACTAGGATTGTTACCTGAAGAATTTGAACTGATCAAAGAAATTTTAGGACGTACGCCTAATTTTACCGAAACATCAGTTTATTCTGTCATGTGGTCTGAGCACTGCTCGTATAAGAATTCAATTAAGTGGTTAAAAACCTTACCTAAAGACGGACCACACATGTTGGTGAAAGCTGGTGAAGAAAATGCTGGATTGGTTGATATTGGAGAAGGAATGGGTTGCGTATTTAAGATCGAGTCTCATAATCACCCTTCAGCAATTGAGCCTTATCAAGGTGCAGCTACTGGTGTTGGTGGAATTAATAGAGATATCTTCACAATGGGTGCGAGACCAATTGCACAGTTGAATTCATTGCGATTTGGAGAAATAGATAAGGATAAAACCAAATGGTTGGTGAAAGGTGTGGTGAAAGGAATTGGTGATTACGGAAACTCATTTGGCGTTCCAATCATTGGAGGAGAAGTATTTTTTGATAAATGCTACAATACCAATCCACTGGTAAATGCATTTTCAGCAGGTATCCTTGAAGGAAAGATGATTTCAGCAACAGCTTCTGGACCAGGAAACCCAGTTTACATAGTTGGTTCAGCAACCGGAAAAGATGGAATTGCAGGTGCAGCTTTTGCTTCTAAAGATATTACTGAAGAATCTGCAGATGACTTGCCTTCAGTGCAAGTAGGTGATCCTTTCCAAGAAAAATTATTACTTGAGGCTACACTTGAATTGGG
>JAUHXX010000305.1 GCA_030426825.1 Bacteroidia bacterium
ACTAGAATTGTTGAGTTTACACCTAACGGCAACTTAGACAAGTTGATGACTTATGATGAGTACTTAGAGGATGAAAAAATTCAGGCGCAAGTTGAGACAATGTATGCTTAAAAGCTTATGAGAGCTTGGTGGTCAAGATACGGCAAGTATTTTGTTGATTTTTGGCAATACATAGCGATTGTCATCATCTTTATTATTGCAGCGATATTCGTGCTTTAATCTTTCTTCAAAAAGGCCAACTCGTCCAAAATTTCTGTTACCCTTGCTGAACTGATTTCTTTGCCGTTTTTCATGACCAATAAAAAGTCGCCAAGACCTGAATCATTCTCGGCTGCCCACCTTTGATCAAGAACGTAGGAGTATTCACCATTTTCAAAGCTGGTTGTATATCCGCCAATTGTTCCTTGTTTCTCCATTATTCCATTTTCAATAATGATATCTGGCTGTTGAGTCATGTTCCATTTATTAGACCAAGAGGCGTATCTCAGATTTTCATAACTGTCACCCATCCAATCTATTCTAAACGTAAATTTTTCGGTTTGACCGATATAATAGTTCTTTTCAAAACTTTGAATAGAAGGGTGGAGTAGCGCTCTTATTTCGGCATCTCTTAATTTGATATAATCTTGTTCTTTTTTAGAAGTATAGTTCAGTGCAGCAACACTGCCGCCATCCCAAAACCAAATCAATCCATTCAATATTCCGAATTTTCCGTTTGACATAGTTCTATCAATGATATCCGGTTCATCTAAATATTTTTGAAGTTGAGTTTTTATTTCTTCATCAAATAGTTCGTAGGGATAATCGACAAATTCAACTGCCGTGGTAATATCTGCCAAAGGGCTTTCTCTTTTCAGAGGATACTCAATCAAACTGGATAATTCATCCAATTTATTCTGTTCAACGAGCTCAATAAATGCTAAAACCTGGGCGTGCTGACTCGAGTCAACATTGTCTGGGTAGACCCGTTTTTCCTCTTTAGTGGAATCAATTTCTTCAATTTTTTTATCTGCTAAGGCGTCATTTCCATGTTCAGTGCTGACTTGGGATGAACCACAAGAACTGAATAGATATCCAGCAATAACAAGGGTTTCAAATATTCTCATAGACTAAAGCTAATCAAAATACCACAAAAGTGGTATTGTTTAGAATGATTCTAATTAGCAATTTTACACCGTGAATGAATTCCCGCACATCAACAATTTTGATCCCTCTTTATCTGAGGTAGATTTGTTATCAGCATGTTCAAAGAAAAAGAAATGCTGCAAGAAATATCAAAAGAAAGGCAAGCATTGCGGTGGATGCCCTAAAAAGTAATTAAAGAAAGAATTGCTTTTCTTCTTCAGTTGGAAGTACACAATACCCCTTTTTTATTCTATGCCGTCTTTTAGCTATGCCGTTATATACCCAATCGCGTAGAAATTTAGGCACAATTAAAAATCCTTGCATTAAAGGATAGGCCCCTTTTAAACTGGCGCAAATTCTCAAAGCAGCTGATGATTTATCGTAAATTTTGTGTTTCCGTTTAAAGAAAATTGTTTCAAGATTTATGGCAATTGCTGACTCATTTAGTGTTTCTGCAGCAAATTCAGATTGAAGTGGACTGAAATAGAAATTCTCTTTACGTTTCTTCAGAATAAACTGAACAGATGCATTGCAAAATCCGCAATCGCCATCATAAAAAACAATATTATCAAAATCTTTATTCATGAATCTTGTTTAAAATTAGCTAAATTTATCTGAGTAAATAAACATTAATTATGAAGTTCGGAATATTACTTTCAGGTTGTGGAGTCTATGATGGTGCTGAGATACAAGAGGCTACAATGGCCATGTTAGCAATTGTTGAAGCGGGTCATGAATATCAATGCATATCCTTAAACAAGCAACAGCATCATGTAATCAATCATTTAACCGGTGAAGAACAAGATGAAACCAGAAATATGATGGTCGAAGCAGCTAGGATTGCAAGAGGAGAAGTAACAGAAGTTAAAAATGTGAGTCCTGCAGATATAGATGCCTTAGTGATACCGGGTGGTTTTGGTTCTGCCAAGAATTTTTCAAAATGGGCATTTCTAGGTCCTGAGGGAGAAATTGATGCGGAGATTAAATTGCTTTTAGTGAACATGATTAATGTTGGGAAGCCTGTGTGTGCATTGTGCGTGAGTCCTGTTGTTGTTGCAAAGGCATTAGAAGGCAGTGCGATTTCAGCAAGTATGACTTTAGGTAGTGATCAAGAATCTTCCCCATATGATATTAATGGTTTTAACGCCGGAATTGAATCTGTAGGTGCAAAAGCGGCCATGAAAACGATTAAAGAAATTCAAGTGGATACCGCTAATAAAATTGTAACGGCGCCTTGCTATATGATGGACGCTAATATTCTTGAAATCAGAGAGAATGTAAAACAAGCCATAGAAGCTACGATTGCTTTAGTCTAGTTGTTTTTTAATCTCTTCATAAGAAGTTTTAACTAACGTTACTGTTTTGATGTAATCCTCAGTAATATTAGCTGACTCTTTGAAAAAGTAAACCTCTTTCGTTTCTTCATTTTGACCAATAGCCATAATGGTCACATCAGCTTTATCAGGAATCGCCATTTCAATAAATCGATTTGATTGTTCAAAACCTTCTTTGTAGTCGTATACCTCAAGTATGCTTTTAATTTCGTTGAAAATTATATTTACAGCCATTAACTTAATTTGCTTGTTTGAAATGGAAACATCAAATCGAGTCATATACAGTTCACGTCCTTTATCACGTAAAAAACGATCGCAATTAATAAAATCAAGTTTATTTGATTCAATGACATCATAATAGTTGTTTTTAAATTGCTCAATTTTTTCTTGCTCTTGAAAAAACTTTGCCATTCCAGTGGTATCTCCAGTTCTAAATAATTGATAAGGATAGGTTCTTCCCATAGATCCCTGTCCGGTGGTGAGTTTAACTTTGTCTGAACCATCTAAAACTAATTTAAAGTCTTTTTGTATGGCCGTATTGGTCCAATTCATTGTTCCATTAGCCAGGCGTTCTCCATTGAAATTAGTGAATTCTTTGGTTGATGTTTTCGGAAAACCTATTTCAATTGTACTGCCACTTTGCATTTCCAATTTATCTTCCCCAGAAAAGGCTTCGATTTTTATCATGCCATTAGTTTCAATTAATTCTTGACCAGATTGCGTGTATAAATCATCTGCAAAATAATCTGAGTTACTCGTGTACTCAGTTAGTTCAACTTTTATTTTACCCGAAGGAATTGTTCCGTCAGCTGTTATCATAGCACTTGAGGCTAATGTGACAATAGTACCTTTTTCACCTTCAATTGTTGTGTCTCCTGAAGTATGAATCCAAAAGGTTTGTACTGCAGGCACCAAGGATTTTTTAAAGTCTTCAAAAGAATTCAAAGTTTTATTTGGTGTGTTATAAATAACTTCAACTCTACGATTAAAGAAATGTTCTTTAGATCCTGCATTCGATTCTCCCTGATAGTCTGTGGCTATTTTTTCTGCTGGATAACCTTGTGAAACCAAGTATTTCTTGACATTTTCAACACGTCTTTTTGAAAGGTCTAAGTTGTATTCTGCATTTCCAGATTTATCAGCATGGCCAATCAGTTTGATTGTTCGTTTTTCTTCAATGAATTTTTGGAGTTTATAGAGGTCATTAATTCGCATGACGTCACTGTCTACATTAAAAAAGATATTCGTTGAGTTGTTTTGAGCAACGAGAGAGAAGGTGATGCTAAATAGCATTAAGGTGAAGAGTGTTTTCATACTTAAGTTTACTAAATAAATTCGATTTATTAAAAAAGTAACTTATTTATAGATGCTGCAAATCACTCAATATCAACTCAAATTTGCAGTCATCTTCGATATCTGATGCTACTTTTCTGAAACTGGATTTTTCCAAAACGTAGTGCGAAGCCAGATTCTCCTTGGCAGTATAAGCCTTCACTTTTGAAATTTTCATGTCTTCAAAAGCAAAACGAACCAATAATTTGACTGCTTTTGTAGTGATGCCTTTTCCGCGATATTGTTTCAATAATACATATCCAATTTCCGCTTCGTTGTTTTCAAATCCACGATAAAAGCCTATGGTTCCAATCAGTTTATTTTCAAAATATATCCCCCAATTGATGCCATTTTTTGCTAGGTATTCATCTTCAATTTTCTGGAGTAATTCAGGTCCTGTAGATTGCCGATCTGCTGGCCGATAGCTGCACATTTCATTAATCTCGTTCATGTCATTTTCTGAGATGGCTTTGAGTGTAAACTCATCCATTGTTAATTCTGGAAAAACCTTGAAAATTGCTTCATTCATTTTTTAGTATTCTTTTCAATCGCATAACGAGAACGATTCCAAAGATAGCCAATGCTAAAACCATGAAAAAGTTCGCTCTAAATCCGTCTGTATAGCCAAAATCATCTAAAAAATAGCCACTCA
>JAUHXX010000306.1 GCA_030426825.1 Bacteroidia bacterium
CACACCGCTTAAGCACCATTCGAAATGCAGATGTGATAATCGTATTAAAGAAAGGTGTGATCGTAGAACAAGGCACGCATCAAGAACTCATTGCTCAAAACGGATACTACAAGTCTCTTTGTGAAATCCAACAGGTAATCTAACCTGCATCCCAGTTATAGCTTCAAAAATCATTTATCAGTCTCCGAACTATTTTGGACGAATTTAATTCAATATTCGTCTAATATTATTTGTTTAATGCTAATTTTATTAGTAATATAGATGGTATATGAACAAAACAAGATTTCAGAATTTATGTGTTGGATGCCTGTTGATGATGGTTGGAATGAAATCTACTATTTTTTACGACCCTCATTTCTTTTCAAGAAAAAAAGAACCTCTCAAAGCTCTCTGGGCAAGTGAAAGCAGGTTCATCAACTGGTATCCCCATTATTAAAATTAGCGGATAACGAAAGCTATTCACGCAAGGAATACTCACCTACTAACCACAGGGTAGAATTCGAATGGCTTAAATGTTCGCAAGAAAACAGGATTTGTGCTGACGAGCGCAAGTCCTGCTACTGAAATCTGTTACCTAAAACTCAAAAAACTATGGAAATTTTTTATCAAATTCTTAACGGCATGAGCTTATTGATTGTGCTCTTTTTAATTATTGGATTCATTGTTTATCTGGCAAAAAACTACCGAAATAAGACTATACTTAAATCTGTATGTATTAAAGCAATCTGGCTGATTCTTTTAATCGGAATCCCAATCTATTTTGTAAACTCTTACTATGGTAAAAGACTTGGGCAAGACTACCGTTTAGAACACTATACAACAACTACCTATTCTTCAAACGACAGTTTAAATTTGGAATGGCATTTTGTGAATGTAATGTGGTTTAATTCATTTATCGAAAGTGAAAGAAGACATGTAAATCGACCTTTTTCGTCATTTATTAACGAACCTGAAAGTCAAAAAATCATCAGTGAATATGAAGGGTATATTGCCTCTTCAGACTCAACTCTTCAAGATATTGGCCACCTATTTTTATCAATGCACTTCGTCAACATGCAGGTATCTGCCAACAGCGTTCAATATCATTTGAATGCCATTAATGATACTTCATTGAAGTACTACAACTATGTGCAAGGAGTTAACGATTATAATCAACGTGATTGGGATTTTCTAAGCTCTGCGGAAGCGCATTTAAAAACCAGTATAGAAAAAGAAGAATGTACACGAAGATCCTTTGAAAAACTGGCGCATGTTTATTGGTATTTTCACAAGCACGATCAGCTGAATGATCTTATTGACGACCCTCAAACATCACCTCTAATTCCTGAATGGATGAAAAGGGCTCGATACTTTAAAGAAAATAATTGGCTCGACTATTGGTCAGTTCGTTTAAATGCCGAGCTCAGTGAATGGCATATACTAACAGCATCAAGCGCCTTAATTTTACTCGCCTTATGGATTTACTTTCTCAGAAAACTAGACATCTATGAGCCTGAGAAAAAACGTTATTTAATTCTCATATTCTTTGTTTCGATTGTAAGTATGCAATTGCTTTATCCGATTCATGATTTGATGTGGTACGTCTTCGAATACCACAGACCTTCGGTTCCTGTGAGTGACTTATGGTATTGCGTTATCTCTATTGGAATGGTTGAAGAACTTGTTAAAATAATTCCTGTTCTATTGGTATTAAAATTCACCAACGCCATTAACGAACCATTTGATTACATTCTATACGCCTCTATTTCTGCCTTAGGGTTTGCATTTATAGAAAACGTTGGCTATTTCTCTGAAACCATTCAGAATGTACCAGGACGCGGAATCTATTGTTGTATTATTCACATGGCCTTCAGTGCAACCATTGGTTATGGGTTAATGCTAGCGAAATACAGAGGTTATAATAAATACCTTATGTTCACATTATTCTTTTTAATCGCATCATTTCTACACGGCTTTTATGACTTTTGGATAATGGATTGGTGGGCTTCAGAATACAGCTGGATGTCAAGTGTAATATTCATTTTATGTATTCATCTTTGGTTTCTATACATCAATAACACCTTAAACTGCACCGTTTTTTATGATCGAAAAATCAGACTAAAAACAGATAATTTGAAGTATGTACTTTTAATGGTTAGCATAGGTATTTTGATGACGGGGTATATTGCCACGTCTATCGTCTACAGTACTGAATTTGCCAACGAATTTTTAAAGCATAAGGCTTATTACCTCTCTTTCTTTATTCTCTATTTGATGATAAGCTCTGGTTCAATGAAGATCGTCAGGGGTTATTTGTCTCCTGTTTCTATTCCAATTCTCGGATTATTAATTCGAAATAATAAATTGAAAGATCTTTCTGGACATCATTTAGAACTGTCAAAAAATAAAAAGTTCGGAATCATAGACGATCTAATTAAGGATAAAAATCTCCTCAACCAGCAAATAGAGCTTCAAGAGCGAATTATTGTAGACGATAAGGTTAATGGATACGTTTTTAAACTTTCTCAAGAATTGGATAATGATGAATTTGAGTCTACGATTCTTATTGGCATCCCTCATTGGGACATCAGTTCATTCAATGATAGAAAACGGATATTAACCAATTTATTTTTAATTGATAAAACAGAGGTATTGGATCAACCTTTTATAAAAGAGGAGCACCTCACCTATTTAGGCAAAGTGTTTAGTCGAAAATTGACTTAATTAATCCACAAATTGAAACTGCCCTTGGCTTATAGACTCTCCTTGGCTTATAGTAAATATATACTCGCCAGAATTGAGGTCACTTTTTGTTATCTGGTAGGATGACTGCTCAGATTTGGAATAAACTAATTGACCGGATATATCGTAAACTTGGAGGATTGAATTTGATCCTTCAAGTTTTTCGAATTCTATTGTGACAACATCTGATGAGGGACTTGGATAAACAAAGCTCTCAAATCCATTTGTCAGTTTATCTATTTTAGCAAAATTGCTTGTCAATTGCAAGTACTTTAAATTTTGCTCATTGTAATCGGCGTACACCACATGAAAAACTCCGTTTCGAATAATGATATCAGGTTTATTCTGTGTCCCAGGTTCGTTGGTAATATTCATTGCGTTTGATGCAGATATCCCATTCAATCCGGTAGATGAGGCATTAATATAAACATCTGTTGCATCTCCAGCCTGCTCCCAAACAAACCCAAGCATGCTTTCACTTGCCTCGTAATCTAATTGTGGATAGTTCATCAATGCATTGGTTGTTCCCGTTACCAATACTTGCACCTCTCCATTAGAACTACCAGCAACCATGTCGTATTCATGCACGAATATGGCTGCATTACTCAATACGGTTGATTTATAGATGGCCATTATCTTATCAGATCCGATCAATCGAGCATCTGGACCAGTACTTGGACAAGAATTTG
Source organism: Bacteroidia bacterium (assembly GCA_030426825.1). GTDB lineage: Bacteria > Bacteroidota > Bacteroidia > Flavobacteriales_D > Crocinitomicaceae > Paracrocinitomix. The sequence continues at coordinate 3,411 of JAUHXX010000306.1, forward strand.
TCACCCAGTTATGGTCATCTAATGAAAATGAATTTGAAAAAGTAGCTCCCCTGTCTGATGAAACCACTGCCTTAATATCTCTGACATTAGAATTATTGTTTCTCAATACTAGCACTACTCTATTGGCATCCACCATAATTTCAGGTTGACAGCAATCACATGCCTCTCCTGGTAAAATGGCACCCGCAATCACCTCAGGCTCAAAACTCAACCCACCATCAATTGACCTGGCAACAACGTATTGAGGGTCACCTCCACTAGCATTGTGATCCATAAAGGCCACCCAAACAGTATCGTTCAACACGGCAACATCTGGATACTGTCCATATCCGACAGCTAAATCATCTACACGCACAGTGTCTCCGAAGCTGTCTCCATTGTCGGTTGATTTTACTAGGTATATTCCACCGGTAGAATAACCAGCTTGCTTAAAAACGGCGTAAATATTGGTGCCTTCAACTGCAAAATCTGCTCCACTCCACACAAAATCTTGCACATCTACACCATTCGGATTTAGTTTGAGAGGTGTGTTAAAATCATCAACCCCATTGTGCTTCGCGAAATAAAGATCTAAACTATCTGAACTCGTCCAAAGTAGGCAAGCTTTATCGTCACCGGTCATTTCAATTTGCGGATGGTAAAAACCATAATCCGCATCAATTGAGATAGTTGGAGATTTAGTAAAAGTTTGAGCTGAGACAAGTGCAGTGGTCAGCACAGCTATAAATAAAAATGGGATCTTCATGATGTGAAGATACGTGATTTATCTTATCCTATCAATCTTGTTTTGTACAATCACATTCCAAAAAGCTAGTGATTTAATCATCTAGATTAATTAATTCCGAAAACTAATCAGGCTGGGATGTTCTGCGTAAAAAGTCCTCATAACTTTTGCGAAAGTCAGTTTTTCCTTGTCTTCAATTTTCACATTTCCGTCAGCTTCAAAAACCTGATGGAGTTGGCGAACTAATGCATCATAAGGAGCTGGTGTTTCGTCTATCCAAGCATG
>JAUHXX010000307.1 GCA_030426825.1 Bacteroidia bacterium
ATTTACCTAGCTTAAATAAACCAGCTGATATCTGAATAATTCCAACCAACAAGAGCGTTAAAAAGAGGTATTGTAATCCGTGTCCACCAGCATCTTCACCTATTTTGACTAGTGCAACCATCACAACAGCCATAGCGCCAGTCGCTCCTGAAATCATTCCTGGTCTACCGCCAAAAATAGAAGTTATGAGGCCCATCATGAATGCGCCGTACAATCCTACTAATGGATCAATTCCTGCAACGAATGCAAATGCTACAGCTTCAGGCACTAGTGCAAGCGCAACGGTTAGTCCTGAGAAAACTTCATTCTTAAGATTTTTCTGAGTATTACGAATTAATTTAATCATGCGCTAGTTTGAAAATAGCGGCAAAGTTAATTTAAAGAATTAGGCTATGAGGGAATTTGGCAAATTATTCGATAAACAGTTACCTATCAGTAGTTAATCACATAATTTACTGTGTCGAATGGCGTCAGGTAAACCGAGTCGGTATAGGAATTTACGCCTACTTGAGAATAGGTAAATTTAAAATACGAACCTGCTGTTGTTGCGATTTTAAAATTGGTATCAACATCACCATAGAAATAATTGTAATCTTCTGAAGCGCACTCAGTACAGCCCGTTCTGTAGGTATATAAGATAATTAGAAATTCATCTCCGGGATCTGAAAGCCCTGTATTTTCAATGTCAAAATTAACCCAGCTTTTAGCGTCCATTTCGTAGTTCAGCACATTCGTATTTTCAGAAGAAATATCTCCAGCACTGATTTCGACATCCTTCTTAAAAAAACCAGACTTGCGCAAAGCTACTTTGAATTGACTCACCTTTTTGCGTTCGAAAGTCATAGAATAAAACCCATTCGCGTCTGTAACAGCAGTCCCAGCATCATCATATAAAGTGGTTGAAACCGAATTGTTGACTTCTAGCTGCTTGATATCTACATTCACATCTGCTAGTGGAGCAGAACTGGTGTTCTCAGTAATGGTGCCTTCAAAAGAATATTGAATAGGATCTTTATTACATGATGCTAAAATAAGCATGCACACCATTAATACAGATTTACTGAAATTTGCCATTACTCAAAAATAAGCTTAATATTAATATCCTACAAATTTGAAGCTTTCGAACTATTCAAGACTATTATTTTTTGATTTATCTATGGATAAAATTGGTTGACGGGGGAATATCCTATGGTTATCTAAAAAAAAGTTTACTTGCTATGAATTGTCTCAAAAATAGCTTAGATTAGTGTCAAAACCCCACGTAATATGGCCAGACTTTTAACCTTTGCAATAGCACTTTTCGGATTTACACCAATTAATTACGCAAACGAAATTCCAACAGATTCGACAAACAAAGGGATGATTTTTGATATGCCTGAACAGATGCCAAAATTCCCTGGTGGAGGTGATGCAATGGAGCAGTTTATCAACGACAATATTAAATATCCTGCAGAAGCCAAGTCTAAAAATATTCAAGGAAAAGTTTACGTTCAATTTATTGTAGAGAAAGACGGTTCAATTTCAGAAGTTTCAATTCGAAGAGGAGCTCACAAATCACTTGATGATGAGGCAATTCGTGTTGTGAAATTGATGCCAAATTGGGAGCCTGGAGCCATGAGAGGAAAAAAAGTGAGAGTGAGATACACATTACCCATTACATTCTCATTAACTCAACCTCGCTAGTCGGTGAAATTTTCATCTCTTATAATATACCTGTGTCTTGCTGTGTCCTTATTTGGGCAAGAAATGATTGTAGATTTCGCTGAAGTTGCACCCCAATTTCCAGGTGGAGACCGGGCTAAAATAAATTATCTTCAAAACCATATCGTCTATCCAAAAACTGCTGTTGAGCAAAATGAACAAGGGGTTGCTTATGTCCAATTCGTAGTTTTCAAAGATGGTCATATTGGTCAAGCTCGCCTATTACGTTCAGTTTCACCCTCGCTCGATAAAGAGGCTTTAAGAATCGTAAAATCCATGCCCAATTGGACGCCTGGTTCCCAAAAGGGTAAAGCAGTAAATGTCCGCTGCGTGGTGCCTATCCGCTTTATTCTAAAGAATAATTCGCTCGATTCAAACAAGCCCAGAGAAAGAGAAAGAAGAGATTCTTCCAATCACCTCATGCATAATAAATAAAAAATATACGGTATATTACTGAGCGAAACCAAAAGTTCAAACACTACTTTTGAATTATCAGATTGTATTAATTAAATAAAAAGAATGAAAAAATTTGGAATGTTTTTGGCCTTCGTGTGCCTTGGAAGTTTAAGTTACTCTCAAGTATTTTTTAGCTGCGACCAGCGAGAAGAATGTGATTGGGATAACGACAAAGAAGAATTTGTTAACTGCGAAAAATGGGAAGATTATTCAATGTTCAAACTGAATAAAGATGCATCTATGTTTACGCATACAACAGACAAAATGAAAAGCGTTTATTACGTAGAATCTAATGAGTATGACGAAGAGTATGATGTCTATACTTATGATGTAGTAAGTGATGTTGGGAATAAATACTATTGGATCATTGATTTAACGAACAGTGAAATTAGATTATTACCAACCGACAAAGATGTCATCTACCTAGTTCGATTTTATGTTAAAAAATCATGGGTAGAAGAAGAATAAAATAAATTCGAAGAATAGAAGAGCAGCTTGAAGGAGCTGCTTTTTTTTATTCCTTTAATAAATCCGGACGTTTTTCCTGTGTTCTTTTTAGCGCTTGCTCATTTCTCCAATCTTCAATTTTTTTAGAGTCACCAGAAAGTAATATGGATGGGACTTTGGTTCCTTTATAATCTTCAGGTCTGGTATAAACCGGAGGTGCTAATAAATTGTCTTGAAATGAATCGGTTAGGGCAGAGGTTTCATCATTAATTACGCCAGGAATTAATCTTACAACTGCATCAACAAGTACTGCTGCGCCAAGCTCACCACCAGATAATACATAGTCTCCAATCGATATTTCATTCGTAATATAAAGGTCTCTAATTCTTTGATCAACACCTTTGTAGTGTCCACAAAGTATCATGATATTTTGAAAGGATGATAAATGATTACAAGTGACTTGATTCAGCCTTTTGCCGTCAGGTGTCATATAGATGATGGCATCATATTCACGTTCTGACTGGAGCTTTTCAATACAATCAGCAATAGGTTGACACATCATTACCATTCCTGCTCCTCCGCCATACTGGTAATCATCAACGCTTTTTTGCTTCTGTTCAGAATAATCGCGGATGTTGTGTATGTGAAGTTCAAGATGCCCTTTTTCTTGCGCCCTTTTCATGATTGAATCACTTAATGGTGATTCCAACAGCTTTGGTAATATGGTTAAAATATCTATTCTCATGACTGTTTAAAATTGGATCAAAACGGTTACAAAAAATAATAGTGCAAATAAAAATGTAGATAAGGCTACTTTTTTTAATTCGGGGTCAAATTCCTTTGGTTCCTTAACTTGTAGTACTTTTTTGATGTGCAAGAAATGAATAATTAATGTAGGAAAGATGAAAAAGTATACAACTGGTTCTGAAATTGTGGATATCATCAATGGAATAGGAAAAATGAAGTAAGCCACCACAAACAACATCACGTGATACAATTTGCTTTTATAAAAGCCAAGTTTCACGGCTAGGGTGTTTTTGCCCACAGCAGCATCATTTACTTGATCTCTCATATTATTCAAATTCAACACTGCAACACTGAAGCAGCCCATTGTAGTTGATGGAAGTAGAATTATCCAATCAAAATGATGAGCGTGTAAATAAAATGATCCGCTAACTCCCAGTACCCCAAAAAATAGAAAGACAAATACATCTCCTAAACCTGAATATCCGTAAGCACCTTTGCCAACCGTATATTTGATTGCAGCGGCTATTGCCAATATTCCCAAAATAAGGAAAGCTAAAAAAGTAAAATCTAACTCATTACCAAATGACACCAGTAACAATAACACTCCAGAAATCAAACTTAAGGCACTGGTGACGATAATTCCCATCAGCATTTCTTTACTGCTCAGTATACCGCTTTGCACAGCTCTCTCGGGTCCAATTCTGTCTGCGTTATCCGCACCTTTTTTAGCGTCACCATAATCATTCGCGAAATTTGAAAGAATTTGAAGAAATAGTGTAGTGACCAAGGTTAAAACTATAATTTTCCAGTTACGATTTTGAAACAAGCCTCCAAGCAAACTACTGTCTTGGCCGAGTACACCTAAAGCAGATCCCATTAGTATAACACTAAAAGATAGGGGAAGTGTTCTTAAGCGCATTGCACTGATCCAAGCTTTGGTTTTTGTCATTTGATTTTCGTCTTTCGTTTTTCGTCAATCGATTTTCGATTCCCGATTTTCGATTCTCGTCTGTTGTTACTTAATAGTTAACTCATTACTCCAATTTGGCCACCTAGCGGAGCC
>JAUHXX010000308.1 GCA_030426825.1 Bacteroidia bacterium
TTTTTACGATCGAATTCGAATTTTCCGATTTTGAAATGATAAGCCACATATTCTTCAGACTCAGTATTCAAAGTTCGGGTGAAACTCACTTGTCTATTCGTGACATTTGAAGCCGCATCTGTGAATAATCGATAAGGCTCTTCTTCAACGGTTTTATTGCCGTCTGCTTTTTCAATTACCGCAATGTTTTCATCTACCTGATCAGGAATTTGCTTTTCGATATGGGTTTTGGATGTATCTATCACCTGTTGTTCAACAATATCATCAGGTAAATCATGATTAGGGATAATCACTTTCGTGGTATCAACTTGCTCTATTTTTTCTTCTTTTACCATGTCATCCAATCGAACCTGATTAAAAACAACTTGATCATTTTTAGTGTCATTTGAGCTATTCAACTGAATGTTTCTAGGAAGGGCAGCTTGAAAATTTCTGAAGTCCGAAGATGAAGTAGTAATTGAAGTGGATGGATTATCATTTGCCAATTCATTTTGAGTTTCATCAGGATTAATTAAAAAGAGTATTAGCGCAACTGCCGCTGCAGCAGAACCAACTTTCGCCCACATTGGAATAACGGTAACTGGTTTTCTTTTCAAATTGCTTTTATCCCCAAAAACATCAGTAGCTTTTGGACTTAAAACTGCGGCTTGATAAGCCATGAATTTTGATTCTAATTGGTGTTTAGCAATGTAGTTGAGTAATTGCACGTTTTGCTTTTCGTTTAGTTGGTTTTCAACAGAATCTACCATCCATTGATCCACGGTTAAAGGAGAAATGATAGTTGGATCTGCTTTTAAACTGGCTTTTGAAATGTTGGATGAATCCTTTACTTGAAGTCTTAAATCATCCATTGACATGCCGGTTAAATCAACAAACTCTGTTTTTAATTCGGGATGCGCATCTAAAAATAAATACATAGCCTCTTCGTCCGCTATAGACAAAGTGCCTTCAAGGAAATCCAAGAAGTAAGCTTCGTAATTATTTAAGTTGATACTTTCCATTTGTTAATCTAAAACAGCTTCTACACTGACTAATATTTCTTGTAATTTTTTTCTTGCTCTAAAAATGTACACTTTCACCTGCGACTCTTTCAATCCGGTGATCTCACCGATTTCGTCATAAGCATACCCTTCATAATCTCTTAATAAAATCACCGATTTTTGAATTTCTGGAAGTTGATCAAGTGCTTCGTGAAGCACTTCTTGTAAATCTATATTTCCAACAGGCTTTTCAAATTTCACCTTATCAATTGCTTCAACATCATCAGTAAATTTATTCTTCCGAACTGCATCAATTAAGGTATGATGAGCTGCGGTGAACAAATAGGATTTTACTTTTGAGTAGCTAACATCCTCTTTTTTCATCCACACTTTTGTGAAAACATCCTGCACAACATCCTTAGCTCCTTCTATATCTTTAAGGTGCTTTACCACGTACCGATAAATATTATCAGCATATTGGTCAACGGCAATGTTGTATTCTTTAGCGGTCATTTTTTCAAGGGTGCGAGTAAATGTACAGAACTCGCTTGTTTAGGTGGGACGCTTCACATCCATCAAAAGTTACACCTAAAATTATTTTATTACGAATTTAATAGGTAAGATGTACTTTTTACCTGCTATAAATTGGTTTTCATCAATTTGAAGATCATGCACCATTTCAATTGCCATTTGGTCTAAATCTTTAGAAACTCCTTCTTCAATCATAATCTCTGATAACAGCAAATCTTCAGTTAGTTTAAAACTAACATAAACGGTTCCTTCTTTTTTATCCTTCAAAGCTTTCTCGGGATAAAAAATTGAGTTCGTTGTCCAAGCGCCTATTTTCTTAATTAATACAGGCTCATTTTCTGAAATTCCTGCAAAAGCAGTAGCAGCCATACAAGTCATCAATACGAACAAAAATCTTTTCATTTTCTTTTTTTTAATTGGTTGATGATGGGACGCCTCTATTTTCATTTAAGTTACAGGTGGCTCAAAATTTATTTACAAACTATTAACATTCATAGGGGCAAGGAGAGTTTTTTAATACCTTTGCGGCATGTTAAGTTTAGATCCTAAATCACTTCCAATACCGCAATTACACGGCTATCTGCTAGGGGCAGTTGGCCCAAGACCGATTGCTTTTGCAAGTACGATAGATGAAAATGGGGTGGCTAACTTAGCTCCGTTTAGTTTTTTTAATGTGTTTTCTGCCAATCCGCCAATTATGATTTTTTCACCGGCAAGATCTGGTAGAACAAACACCACCAAAGACACCTATAACAATGTAAAAGCCGTTCCAGAAGTAGTCATCAACGTGGTGACTCATGACATTGTGCATCAAATGTCTTTGGCCAGTTCACCTTATGAACCAGGGGAGGATGAATTTATCAAGGCTGGTTTCACCAAAGTAAATTCAGAAACCATAAAGCCGTTTAGAGTGGCAGAAAGTCCCGTTCAATTTGAATGTAAAGTAAACGAAGTAATTGAACTGGGACATGAAGGAGGAGCAGGTAATTTGGTGATTTGTGAAGTTACACGAATCCACATAGACGAGAAGGTGATTGGGGAGGATGGAAAAATTGATCAACATAAAATAGATTTAGTCTCTAGAATGGGGGGTAATTGGTATTGCCGAGCAGACCAAAATTCAATGTTTGAAATTACTAAACCCATTGTTACAAAGGGAATTGGCTTTGATGCACTTCCTGAAGACATTCGTAACTCATCTATTTTAACTGGAAATGACTTGGGGCATTTGGCTGGAATTGAAGAATTACCCAATGAAACGGATGTCAATGATTATAAATTGATTGAATTAAGTGATTTATTCGTTTCTTTGGAAGACGAACAAGTAAAATTAGAAGTAGAATTGCACAAATTAGCGCAAGGCTTACTGAAAGAAAATAAATTAGAAGAAGCTTGGATGACCCTATTGTCATTCAACAATTAACAACAATAATAAACCAAGAAATGTATACATTAAAAGGAGAATTGAAGGTAATTAATGATGTTCAACAAATATCAGATTCATTCAAGAAGAGAGAATTCGTAGTAGTAGATGCTTCGGGTCAATACGCGCAAACAATTTTGTTTCAGGCTGTTCAAGACAGATGCGATTTATTAAACAACTTTAAAGTGGGGGATAATGTAGAAGTTACCTTTTTCTTAAGAGGTAGAGAATGGACCAATCCTAAAGATGGTGTGGTGAGATTCTTTAACTCTTTAGATGCTTGGAAAATTGAACCTCTTGGTGCTGGAACAGGAACTCCTGCTTCTGCTGATAACGCAGAGACTTTCGTTGCTGAAGGAGATGATGACTTACCTTTTTAATAGATAATACCTAAGAACAGAAAGCTAGTCAATTAGTCCAGAAGAAGTTTACCCTGAGCGAAGTCGAAGGGTTGCTGAAGGAGATGATGACCTACCTTTTTAATAGGATAAAATAATTTAACTGAAAATCCACTTGTTTCTGACTTGTGGATTTTTTTTGATTTAAATATTTAAAATAGATGTTTAAACATCTATTTTTTGTATCTTTGCTCTTAAAGAATTAAAAAAACACTTATGGTAAAGAAAATAGTAATCGGAGTTGTTATAGTAGGAGTGATCGGAATATTAGCACTTTTCCTTATTCCATGGGGTGAATATGAAAGCCAATTAGAGAAAACCGAACTATCTAATCAAGTAGAAGAAGGTGATTCTTGGAAAGACAACCCTACATTGGACGGTTTAGAAGGAACCTATTATGTTGACAGTACACAAAAAAACAGAGCTGAAATTTTGTTTTTAACAGAAGGCTTAAAAAATACCAAAGGTGGTTTTGATGGCTTTACCATTACACTCAATATGCCAGACGACTTTAAAAATGGCGGTATCAATGTTTGGATAGACACCAAAAGTATTAATTCAGGCAATGCCATGAGGGATGAACATTTGATGGAAGAGGATTTTTTCCATGCAGAGAAATATCCATCAATTACCTATAACTCGTCTAAAATTGAATTGGGAGACACATCCTATGTTGCCAAAGGTGAATTGACCTTAAACGGGCTTACAAAGGCTTTAGACCTTCCTTTCAAACATTTGGGAGGTGGAGAAAAAGACGGCGTGCCATTTGAAGCTTTTGAAGGCTCCGTAATTTTTGACAGAACGCAGTACGGGCAAGAAGAGTCTTCTGGGGCTGGCAATGAAGTCACAATCTCATTTTATTGCGAATTAGAAAAGCAGTAATTTAAGACATTTTCTATCTTTAGAAGATGAAACTACTTAGCATCTTCTTACTTTCAATTTTAAGTCTAAGCTCTTTTTCACAATTATCAGATTCGTGGATGGGCAATTTTCAAGGTGAACTCTATGCTACCAACTTGGCAGGAATAGAAACCACCTATAGAATGGAACTGGACATATCCAAAATAGACGAAACATCT
>JAUHXX010000309.1 GCA_030426825.1 Bacteroidia bacterium
TTTTAGATCCAACTGCACCTAATCCTTTAGCGACTGCTGCGTCAGCATCAGCCCAAGAAACAGCCTCACCATTAATTTGAGGAGATGCAAGTCTATCGGCATTGTATAAAGAAAGTACTGAGGCAGCGATTTGAGGGTTTACAGCACCATTGGTGAATCCCCAATCTCTATTTCCTTTGATATGAATAGGACGACCTTCTCTAGATTTCACTAGAATAGATGCATAATTTGCACCATCATAGTAAGTTGAAGCATACCAATTCGCAACACCTGGTGTTACGTCCTCTGGTTTCACAACATAAGGAGTCGCTTTAATTACTGGAGCTTCACAAGCAGCCAATGTTGCAGCTGCAACACTAAAGCCTAAAAACTTCAGAAAATCTCTTCGTCCTGTTGATGCTTCACTGACTTTTTCATCAGCTAAAAATTGGTCAACACTTAGTTCTTGAGGAAACTCGCTCTGAGCATTTTCTAAAAACTCAGGAGTTTGTTCGAGCTCGTCAAAACCTTTCCAGTATTTCTTATTTGTTCCCATATCTATATTAAGCCTCTTAATTCTTTATTAATAGTGACATTTCGCACATTCAAGTCCGCCTAGTTCAGCAACTGTGATCATGTCATCTTCTAAAATTCCTTGATAAGTCTTCTTATCTTTCAATAATCTTTGGTGGATCACACCATAGTAGGTATCATTTTCTTCGGTTGAGCCGTCTATATGACTTCCAGCAACATCTACGCTTGATTGTCTGTGACACTCAATACACCATCCCATTGTTAGAGTCGGTCTAGTGAATTTGATTTTGTTCTCTTCAACTGCATTCAAATCCTCAGTAGTCATTACACGAGCAACAGTTTCTTTTTTCATATCACCATGACATTGAGCACAATCAATTCCACCAACTTCAACGTGTTGAGAGTGATTGAAATATACGTGATCAGGTAAATTGTGAACTTTCACCCATTTAACTGGCTTCGTTACACCTGTATAAGCTTTTACTTCTGGATCCCATCCAGCAGCTTCATAAATCTTAGCGATTTCTTCAGTACCAGTTGTTGTACCTTCATTTACAGTTTTGTGACAGTTCATACAAACGTTAGTTGTAGGAATTGTAGCGTGTTTAGATTTAGTAACCGCATTGTGACAGTATTTACAATCGATTCCCAAGTCACCAGCGTGTAATTCGTGAGAATAAGCAATTGGTTGCTCAGGTTTATAATCTTCAAATACACCGATTTTCATTAAATCTAACATGCCGATTACTAGCAATACAATCACAATCAGTAATGTTCCAACTCCAACCCAACCTCTGTTGGCCCAAGCCCAAGATCTTACACCTTGACCCCAAGTTTCGTTATCATTGATTACTTCACCGTTTTGAGCTTTTAAAGCTTTTGACAAGTTTCCTCTTGCCATTCCAACTGCACCAATTACAATAAGTAAAAGAGTAGCTAGAATCCAATAAATCATTGTGCTTTCCTCCTGTGTTGACCCCGTAGGTCCGTCTGACACTAAAACCTCCTCAACTGGCTCAACAAAATCTTCCACATAAGCAAAGATGTCGTCAATTTGCTGATCATTTACAGCTTGAGGTGTCATCACACTTTTTCCCCATTCAGCAAACAAAGAGTTAGCGTAAGAATCTCCACTCTTAACTACACTTTGAGAGTTCTTCACCCATGAGTAAAAGTTTTCTTCAGTAGAATTTTCAATCCAACGTTCTCTTGCACCTTTAAGCGCAGGACCCGTCATGTCCTTGTGAGGAAAGTGACAAGAAGCACAGTTAGCCTTAAACAAGACTTCACCTGCAGCGACATCACCCTCTTGGGCATGAATGTTGTATGTGAATGAAAGAAGTGCAATCGCAGCTAAGGCTAACGACTTGAATCTCTGTGAGATAAATGATTTTAATATTTTCATTTGCAAAATTTTAAGCTTTTTGCTTGTGTATTCTAGATACTTAATCACCGACAAAAATAGCAGAAAGTCGATTTAATCGGGGTTGGTGACTAACTTTTTAAGTCGTTATTTCTTAATTTAAAATGATTCTAAATAAGCAAATAATCGCAAAGTCTTAGTTCATAATAACTTCAAGCTGTTCAATAATAAATTTGAACGATAAGAGTAGGATAAAAATTAGTGGGTCAAATGGAATTTTATACATTTGTTCACAGAACGATAATTTGATTATGAAAAAGACGGCATTAATTACCTTGTTACTGGCATCTAGCCTGGGTTTCGGACAAAATGAAGGATGGCTTAGTTTTCCGGGAAATACTGATTCTGTGACAGTTGAAAAAGCTGAGTTAGATTATACCCAGGATGACGGTACTGTGACAATTCATCAGGACGACCGCATTAAAAAAATGGAAGCATTTGTGCGTGCCGGTGAAGAGTCGTTAGACGGGGTTTTAATTGATGGATATCGTGTTTTGATTTATTTTGATCAGGATAAAACCAGTGCGGAACAGCAGAAAGCTAGATTCATGTCAATTTATGAAGATCACAAGACTTATATTGACTATTTAGCGCCTAATTATAGAGTACGAGTTGGCAATTTTAGAACGCAATTAGAAGCGGATAAATTAAAGCAAGATTTATTGGGTACATATCCTACTGCAGTTGTGGTTCAAGATAAAATTCAATTACCGGTGTTACCAGAGCCAACTATGGAGGTTGGTACGGGTGATAATGGTGGGAAGTAGACGTTTGTAATTCGTCATTCGTTCTTCGTCATTCGATTTTCGATTTTCGATTTTCGATTTTCGTAATTAGAAAAACTAATTGAAATAAAAAAGGCCTCCGATTTGGAAGCCTTTCTTTTTTAAATATAGTTGATTAAAGTTTTGTTGCCACTTCAACTTCGTGCCAGCTTTCTACTACATCTCCAACTTTAATGTCGTTGAATTTGTCAATATTAAGTCCACACTCATATCCGTGTTTCACTTCTTTCACATCATCTTTAAATCGTTTAAGTGAGCCTAGTGCACCACTGTAAACAACGATTCCATCTCTAATGATTCGACAATTCGCGTTTCTTAGGATTTTTCCTTCAGTTACGAAGCATCCTGCAATTGTACCCACCTTAGTGATTTTGAAGGTTTCTCTAATTTCAGCTGTACCTAAGATTTCTTCTTTAAACTCTGGTGCAAGCATTCCTTCCATTGCTGATTTGATCTCATCAATTGCTTGATAAATGATTGAATACAATCTTAAATCAATCTCTTCTTTTTCAGCTAACTTTCTTGCAACTGCAGATGGTCTTACTTGGAAACCAACGATAATTGCATCTGAAGCTGAGGCCAATGTTACGTCTGTTTCGGTAATCGCACCAACACCTTTATGAATAATATTCACCTGAATTTTTTCAGTAGATAATTTCAATAATGAATCTGAAAGCGCTTCAATAGAACCGTCCACATCACCTTTAACAATAATGTTCAATTCTTGGAAGTCTCCAATTGCGATACGTCTTCCGATCTCGTCAAGCGTAATGTGTTTCTGAGTTCTTAAACCTTGTTCTCTATGCAGTTGCTCACGCTTAGAAGCAATTTGTTTCGCTTCTTTTTCGTCAGACAATACGTTAAAGCTATCACCCGCACTTGGCGCGCCGTTGAATCCTAAAATAGACACTGGTTTAGATGGTCCAGCTTCTTCGACTTCTTGGCCATGCTCGTTGTGCATTGCTTTTACCTTACCATAATGTTGACCAGCAATTACAAAGTCACCCACTCTTAAGGTTCCTGCAGATACCAATAGCGTTGTTACATATCCTCTTCCTTTATCCAGCGAAGCTTCAACAATAGTTCCAACTGCGTTTTTATTAGGATTGGCTTTTAATTCAAGCATTTCTGCTTCTAATAAAACCTTTTCTAACAAGGTGTCTATGTTCTCACCTTTCTTAGCGGAAATATCAGCTGATTGGTATTTTCCACCCCAATCTTCTACCAATATATTCATTGCAGAAAGTTGTTCTTTAATTTTATCTGGATTCGCTCCTGGCTTATCAATCTTATTGATTGCAAATACCATAGGAACTCCTGCTGCCTGTGCGTGTGAGATGGCCTCTTTTGTTTGAGGCATTACATCATCATCTGCAGCAACAATAATAATTGCGATATCTGTTACTTGAGCACCACGTGCACGCATTGCCGTAAAGGCTTCGTGACCTGGCGTATCTAAGAAGGTAACCGTTTTTCCACCTTCAGTTTTTACTGAATAGGCGCCAATGTGCTGTGTGATTCCACCTGCTTCACCTTCTATTACATTCGCAGCACGGATATAATCTAGTAATGAAGTTTTACCGTGGTCAACGTGTCCCATTACCGTAACAATCGGTGCACGTTCTACTAAGTCTTCTTCTTTATCTTCTTCAACAACAATTGATTCAGCAACCTCAGCAGA
>JAUHXX010000310.1 GCA_030426825.1 Bacteroidia bacterium
AACATCCCTCAAAAGATTTGGGAGATGTTTACGAAAGTAAAGGCGAAGTTGCGGCCCATTTTACCTTGAAAAATCCGTATTCAGAAGATACGATTAGAATTCATGAAATCATCACTTCTTGCGGCTGCACAGCTATTTTGTCACAAGACACATTGATTCCACCCAATTCATCCATTCAGTTGAAATTCAGCTATAATCCTAAGGGTAGATCTGGATTGTTTACAAAGAGTATTGAAGTGGTGAGTAGAATAGGAGTGTACGATCAACATAGGCTGTTTTTGAAAATTTCAGGTAATGTTGTTTCTGAAAATTATGGCTTGAAAAAAATTGATGCAGAACTCAAAGAATATTTGGTTGCACCTATTAATTTCTATTCCATTACGCCTTACGATACTTCTTATTTAGACTTTAATTTCTTCATTTCATTTGTGAATGACTTATCCTATGAGGTTGATTTTTATCAGTTCACTACTCTAGGAATTGAAATTGGTGTGAGAGATCGAAAAGATGTGGAGGAAATGCAGTTTATTGCTAAATACATAAAAGGAAAATTGGTCAGAGAATTTAAGATAAGAGGCTATTCTCCAAATACAGTCTTTTTTGAAGAACCAACTTTTGTAATAGACGAAGTTCCTCAATGGGCAAAGGCAAGTGTCAAAGTCTATTCAGTAAATTTTGGAAGCGATTTAATTGAAAACTCTGTAATTAAACTCAATGCAAACCAAATTGTAGAAAACCAATATTTACTCTTGAATTATCAACGGTTTTCTCGTCCTGATGTGAGCGAAGTAATCGAGCAAATTAATTTCGATCAACTAGAGAACAAGCTGTTTATCAATGGAAGTCTAGATTTGAAAGGAGTGATCATGAGCCCAAGCAGAATGACCTATGCCGATAGAGAGAAGTTAGCGGCTCAATTAGAAAAGCAAATTTTCAAAAATTTAAAAAAGAACACCGGAGCGAGCAATAAGGATGTTACTGTCCGTTTTGATTCAATGGCTTATCATCCCGAAAACAAATATAAATTTCAGATGTGGGATGTGTCTGACGAAGAAGAAAAACAAGAGTTCAATTATGAGATTAAACCGGATAACATAACGCCACCATTGTTACCTACCTACTGGCAGTCAACGCTTTTGGGCAATAAAATTGATTTAGCATCTTCCGAGTTTAAATACTTTTGGAAGAATTTATTATTGAATCACAAAGCGGGATATCCTATTAAGTTACTTATTGAATCCTCAAAATCAAAAATTCCAAGGGACGGTGAGGATAATTTGCTGCTGTTGGCTCATAAAGAGGGAAATGAAATAAAAAAACAACTCTTAAAACTATTTTTAGATCAAACCGGGAGAACCATGGATATTGAGGTTAAGCCTTTTGTTCACGGTCCTGATTACATCTGGCAGAATAAAAAATACACGGACTATTCTCAATATGAATACTTTAATTTAATTCCAATCGTTCATCCCAAGAACGAACCGAACAATTTACCGCCCAAACCTTACATGGTTAATTTTGACTACTATTTTAATGGGGTTGATACTTCATCATGGGTGTTCAGTAAATTGGCAAAGTATATTGCTGAAGAAGTTATACAATTCGGTTATGTAGAACTGATTATGGAATCAAGCATCTCCCAAATTCCTATTGAAACTAAAAAGAAAAACATTTACTTGGCCTACGAAAGAGCATTGGAGAGTCAGATCAGGATCAAACACTTTATGCAGCACTTGTTGATAGATCCTAATAGAATTTTATTTGTTGAGGAACGGTTTTTGGTACAAGGACCAAAGTATGACGGTACCATACCAATTATCAAATTCAGAAAATTTCAATACGTAAAAATTGTACCTAAAAAACATTTAACCGAATGAGAACAGTTGTAATGCTATGTGTGTTTTTAGTTTCAATGAACGGTATGGCACACAAATTCTATATCTCTATAGCAAATATGGAGTATAATGAAGAGTCAGAAAGAATTGATGTAAGTCTAAAAATGACGGCACACGACTTTGAACGAATTTTAATCAAAAAGTTTGAAAAAAGCATTCATATTGAGCAGGTTAAAGATGATTCTGAAATTGGTAAATATTGTATCGCTTATATCAGACAAAACTTTACGGTAAGGTCTAATAATCAGCAGGCTGAATTTAAATACTTAGGTAAGGAAATAGATAATCGAGAAGATTTGTTTTTCTATTTTTCCTTCTTAAAAATTGGTGATCCTAAATCATTGAACATAGTCTCAAACCTTTTATTTAGCATATCTGACGATCAACAAAATATCGTTCATTACAAATACAAAGATCAAACGAAAAGTGTAACTTTAGTGCCTTCGCAAAATAAAGCGGATATCAATTTTTAATTTTAACATGAGAAAATTAAGCATCATCTTATCAACTGTTGGTCTTGTACTTGCAGGAACCTCAATTGCTCAATCTAGTTACAACAATAATAAATTCAAGCAACTGAAAGAAGAGTTGGCCACGCCAAATGTCTATAGAAATGCGGCTGGAGCACCGGGTCCTAATTACTATCAGCAGCAGGCTGATTACGTGATGAAGATCACCTTAGATGACGCCAAACAAACGATTACTGGATCAGAAACTATTACGTATACGAATAACTCACCAGACCAACTAGAATATTTATGGTTGCAGTTAGATCAAAATATTAGAATTCCTGGGTCAGCGGGTCAATTAACAAGAACAAGCACCATAGAAGGGCTATCTTCACCTTATGCGTTAAAAAGAACATTTGATGTATTGGATTTTCAAGGAGGATTCAATTTAACTAAAGTGACTGATGCCTCAGGAAAACCAGTAAAATACACAGTGGTTGGAACTATGATGAGAATTGATATTCCAACTCCCATGAAAAATGGTGACAAATATTCGTTCAAAATAGACTGGTGGTACAACATCAATGATAGAATGGAAATTGGAGGTCGATCTGGTTACGAGTATTTTGAAAAAGATGATAATTACCTGTATACAATAGCTCAATTCTTCCCAAGAATGTGTGTTTACAATGATGTTGAAGGATGGCAGAACAAGCAATTTCTAGGTAACGGAGAATTCACTTTGCCGTTTGGAGATTATGATGTTGAAATCACAGTTCCTTCTGATCACATTGTTGCTGCAACGGGTGAGCTTACCAATGCGAGTAAAGTACTGACTTCAGAGCAAAAAGCAAGATGGGAAAAAGCTAAATTGGCAGATGACCCAATTTTTATTGTAACTCCTGAAGAGGCTAAAAAGGCTGAGCAAACTAAAGCGAGCGGAACTAAAACCTGGCATTTTGAGGCTGAAAACGTGAGAGATTTTGCATTTGCTTCATCTCGTAAATTCATGTGGGATGCACAAAGAGTAGTTCAAGAAACTAAAACAGTGATGGCCATGTCTTTCTATCCTAAAGAAGGAAATCCGTTATGGGAGAAATATTCAACACGAGTTACTGCTCAAACACTTAAAACGTATTCAAAGCACACATTTGATTACCCTTATCCAGTGGCGATTTCAGTACACGCGAATTATATCGGTATGGAGTACCCAATGATTTGCTTTAATGGTGGACGTCCAAATGAAGATGGAACCTATTCAGAACGTACTAAATATGGAATGCATTCTGTGATTATACACGAAGTAGGGCACAATTATTTTCCAATGATTATCAATTCAGATGAACGTCAATGGACTTGGATGGATGAAGGATTAAACACCTTTTTACAGTACTTAACCGAGCAAGAGTGGCAGCGTGATTATCCTTCAAGAAGAGGACCAGCACATTTGATTGTAGATTATATGAAAGGTGATAAGGACAATATTTCTCCAATTATGACGAATTCTGAGTCATTACACCAATTTGGAAACAACGCCTATGGAAAGCCAGCAACTGCGCTTAACATTTTGAGAGAAACAATTTTAGGACGTGAATTATTCGATTTTGCTTTCAAGACCTATGCACAAAGATGGATGTTTAAGCATCCGACACCGGCAGATTTCTTCAGAACTATGGAAGATGCTTCAGGAGTTGATTTAGATTGGTTTTGGAGAGGCTGGTTCTTTACAAACGAGCACTGTGATATTGCCTTGAATTCTGTGAAATGGTTCCAAATTGATACACATGATCCTGTGATTGAAAAGGAGTTTGAGAAAACAATTGATGAAGAAGAAAATAAAGGTATTTCTGAAATTAGAAATAAAGAGCAAATTAAAAAGACCAAAAATGAAGATATGCCAATGTTGGATGATAAATACAACACAGCTGATCCTTTTGAAGTAACGGAACAAGACAGAGAAGCCTACGAAGATTTTATCAGCTCAATTTCAGATGATGACAAAAAGTTATTGAATGGAGGATATAATTTTTATCAATTGGACTTCAAG
>JAUHXX010000311.1 GCA_030426825.1 Bacteroidia bacterium
CCGTGTAGGTGATCATGACGATTTCTGGCGCAATCATCAATTCGTTGAGGATCATTTATTAAACCTGAGCCCATACACCTCTTTGTCACCATAGGATACGGACATCCCAAATTCCAATTCAACTCTTTATATCCTAAAGACTGAACATATTTAACCACAAACATAAATTCATCAGGATCATTTGTCATCACTTGTGGATGTATTACAGGTACGGTGTTGTTTTTAGGATCTAAATCACGTTGATAGCCTGGCTTAATTTCAAACTTGCCGTTTAAGCGGATATAAGGCGCAAAGTAAGTATCAATTCCTCCAAAATATTTATGCTGAGCATTCCTAAATCTGAAATCAGTAAATCCTTGTAAAGGGGAGGATAACAATATATCGCTCATGTAATTTAAGAGGATAGAATGGTTTAAAGATTCGGCAAAATTAATTGATTGTAATCTTCAATAGCTTGGAGAATAACTTGTTTGGCTACATCAGCTCCATGAAATTTTTCAACATCAACCGACTTATTTTCTAACTTTTTATAGTCTTCAAAAAAGTTTCTGATTTCTTTAAAAAAATGTTCGGGTAATTCAGAAATGTCGTTCATATGATTGACACTCATATCATGTTCTGCTACGGCGATAATTTTGTCATCAGCCTCACCTCCATCTGACATCCGCATAACACCAATCGGTTTAGCAGAAACAATACACATAGGAACAATGGTTAACTGAGATAAAATCAAAATATCCAAAGGATCTTGATCATCACAATACGTTTGTGGAATGAATCCATAGTTCACTGGATAATACATAGATGAATACAATACCCTGTCTAATTTCAATAAGCCCGAGTCTTTATCAATCTCATACTTGGCTCTCGTGTTTTTAGGAATTTCTATAATTCCATTTACCGTTTCTGGAGGATGATCTCCAACTGCTACATGATGCCATGGATGACTACTGCTCATAATTATTTTTTTAAAGACGCAAGATAGCTAAACATTGGCTATAATGTGGATGAACAAAAGGTTAATGGCGGAACTAATCGTTCAAAAAATACATTTTGTCGATTTTCAATTAAAAAAAAACGTGTTTGAGATTTTATTCGAATTATATCCATAATTTTCGCCCCACAATTATGCGATTTGTTTCGCATTAACTTAGAAATGAAAAATTTAAAAGAACTATTAAGTCCTTGGCTCACCAATGAAACAGTTGATCGATTAGTGATTATAACTGCAGCCATTGTTGTTATTCTCCTTATCCTCTATTATGCTAAAAGGACAATATCTAAACATGTTGATGATAATTCTAAAAAATACCGTGCGAGAAAGGTTTCTAACATTTTCGCTTATTTGCTCATTATCATTGCTGTGCTTTTTACGTATAGTGATAAAATTGGGAATATAGGAGTGGCCGTAGGTCTAGCAGGTGCCGGCATAGCCTTTGCCTTGCAAGAGGTAATAACAAGTTTTGCAGGATGGCTATCTATCATCTTCACCAATCAAGTAAAAGTAGGTCAACGAGTAAAAATTGATGACCTGCGCGGTGACATTATTGATATTTCAGTATTAAAAACAACAATCATGGAAATGGGAGATTGGGTTGATGGAGATCTCTATAATGGCAGAATCACCACTATTTCGAACAGCTTTGTTTTTAAAACTGCCATTCAAAATTATTCTGCTGATTATCCTTTTTTATGGGATGAAATCTCTGTGCCTATTAGGACAAACAGTGATTTTCAGTTGGCGAAAAAAGTGTTTACAGCCGTAACCGAAGAGGTATGTGGGGCGTATGCACAAGCTTCGGAGAAAGAGTGGGCGAAAATGCAGAATAAATACCAAATTGAAAATGCTCAAGTCGCCCCAATGGTGAATTTAAAATTTGACGAAAATTGGATTACGTTCACTATCCGATATGTTGTAGATTATCAAAAAAGAAGGACAACCAAGGATATTTTATATACGCGATATTTGCAAGAAATAACGAAGTATGATGACATTATCATGATTGCAACTTCAACTATGGAAGTTACCAACGTTCCTCCTGATGAAAACGAGTAAGTATTGCAGACCATTAAATCTTATCCTTTCTTTTATTTGAAACCTATTTGGTGAGGATATCAAGCGATTATTTGGATAAAAATTATGAAGCACCTAGTTTTAAGGTCAAATTAGATAAAGAGAAGTGAAACCTGAAAAAAAACGAATCGGTAGATCCGATAAATTAGATTTTCCTGAATTTGGATTAAGTGACGTTCCAGTAAAAACAGATACCGGTGCGTTCACCTCGTCCATTCATTGTACCTTTAAAGAAGAAGTAGAAATTGATGGCAAAAAGATTTTGAAGTTTAAATTATTTGATGAATCTTTTGGCGAAATTCACGACCGCGTCTTTGAAACCAGTAACTTTGAATGGAAAAAATTCAAAAGTTCATTTGGTGATGAAGAAAAACGCTATGTGATTCAAACCGTCATTATAGCACACGGTGAAGAAATTCCAGTTGAATTATCACTAAGTGACAGAAGTAAAATGAAATTCCCCGTTTTATTGGGAAGAAAGTTTCTGAATAAAAGATTTATAGTCAACTCAACAGCTATTGATATTTCGTTCAAGAACAAGAATAAATAAGAAAATGAAAATAGCTGTATTATCAAGAAATCCTGCCCTTTATTCTACTAAAAGATTGGTTGAAGCTGGAGAAAAAAAAGGACATGAAATGGTTGTAATAGACCATTTAAAATGTCATATTGAGATTGAAAAAAAGAACCCTAGGATATTCTATAAAGGAGCATACCTTGAAAATTTTGATGCGGTAATTCCACGAATTGGTGCTTCGGTTACCTTTTTTGGAACAGCTCTTGTGCGCCAGTTCGAAATGATGAAGGTGTTTACAGCTACAGAATCACAAGCTCTAGTAAGATCTAGAGATAAGTTAAGAAGTCTACAAATTCTGTCAAGAGCAGGTGTAGGCTTACCAAAAACTGTTTTTACAGATTATACGAGGGATACCGGACAAGTAATTGATGCTGTTGGTGGAGCGCCACTCGTTATTAAATTGTTAGAAGGAACCCAAGGCTTAGGTGTAGTTTTGGCAGAATCAAAAAATGCAGGTGAATCTATTTTAGAAGCGTTTAACGGACTTAAAGCAAGGGTAATTGCTCAAGAATTTATTAAAGAGGCCGGTGGTGCAGATATTAGAGCTTTTGTGGTTGATGGTGTGGTTGTGGGTGCCATGAAGCGACAAGGAAAAGAAGGTGAGTTCAGATCAAATTTACACAGAGGTGGAAGTGCACAAGTAATCGAACTAACAGATGAAGAAGAAAATACTGCACTGAAAGCAGCAAGAGCCATGGGCTTAGCTGTGGCTGGTGTAGATATGCTTCAATCTAACAAAGGTCCTTTAGTTTTAGAAGTAAATTCTTCTCCAGGTTTAGAAGGTATTGAAGCAGCTACTGGTAAAGATATCGCTAAAATTATCATCAAGTATATTGAGCGTCACGTAGATTAACTAAAGCTTAAACACTTTGGCCTTGGCCATGAATAATTCACGAATTTTCGAAAGATTCGAGAGCTTTTCAGCAAAAACGAGGTATTGACCTTTTTTCAGACTCTCGGTGATGCGATCAATAGTCGTATGCCCTACTCCTCGGCTCAAAAAATCTGCATCTTCAACAATTAGCATTTCTAATTCATTCAAGTTGATACCGTTCAAAAAATACAACTTTGAAAATCGTTTTGGGGTAGCAATCAAGATATCCATACCGGGATAAATTGTGTTTTTTTGAAAGGTCAAATCGCCTTCTTCATACACCGAAAAAATACGAAGATCTGTTCTGTGAATTAAGGGTTGAAAGGCCTCTTCAAGTTTTAAGGCAGCTGCTCTATTTTCAACAAATATCACTGCCCTCGGATTATCACCCTGCGCAGCAAAACCCAGTTTGTTCAATACCGAAATAAGAATGGTGGTTGATTTCCCTACCCCTTTTGGCCCTATACCAATCAAATTGGCACCTGATTTTATATTGGGAATCAATAATTTTTGAAACTCATTTGGCTCTGATATGCCGTGCGCATTTAAGACCTCTAAAAGGTCTAAATTGATTTTTTTAAAGCTCATGAATGTATTAGCGAACTACTTCGCGTTTACTACCTTGATTGTTTTTCGGTATCCATTTTTAGACTCAATGCTCACGAAATAAACACCGTGCTCTTTTTCAAAAAATGTGAACTCTGTCAAAGCCGCTTCTTGATGAATCAGTTGGCCAGTAACATTGTAAATTGATACCATATAATCTGTATTAGTAGCATTGACATTCAATATAGAATTAGAATAAGTCATGTTGTATGAATACTCAATGTCAATAATTGAAGCTCCAGCCAGAACTACGATTG
>JAUHXX010000014.1 GCA_030426825.1 Bacteroidia bacterium
TTTATTAAAAGGATGACTGCCCAAAACAGTTGTCCTTTTTTAGTAAATGATGATTTCTTTAGTGATTTCGTCTTTGACGTCATCTGCATTCCATACCGTTAAGGTAACGTCATAAAATCCAGGGTCTAGATAATAGGTTGAGTCATGCTGTAACTCCGATTTATCTTGATTATCAAAATCCCAATTCCACTTAACAGCTGAATACGATTGATCGTAAAATTTCACATAACAATCGGAGGGGCATCCTGCATTATCCACAAAAAAATTGGCAATTGGTAATGGTGCTGGTGGATCTTTTTTACAAGAAACCAGCAAACCTAAGACCGATATGCAGTAAATCAGACGCATTCACTTTTTAGAACTTGATTTATTTGATGATGTTCATTTCTTCTACCAAATGAGGTGCTTCACCATATTTATCAATCACCCACAACACGTAACGGATATCAACCGCTATGTTACGACAACGTCTGCTATCGAACATAAAGTCACTCATGGTGCTTTCCCAAGAACGGTCAAAATTAATTCCAGATAAATTACCTTCTGCATCAATTACAGGTGACCCAGAATTCCCACCAGTGGTATGATTAGAGGCAGTAAAACAAACCCATAAATCTCCGTCTTGTGTGTAATCTCCAAAATCTTTTTTCTTGTACAATTCTTCGAATCTACTTGTTAACTGGAAGTCAGGGTTGGATTCGTCATGTTTTTGCATGATTCCGTCAATTGTCGTGTAATGTGTGTACTTCATACCGTCATAAGGAGAAGAACCTTCAATTTTACCGTATGTAATTCTCATTGTTGAGTTGGCATCTGCCCAGTTCTTTTTGTCTGGGAACATCACTAAGATTCCTTCAACATAAGTTTGCATCAATTTTTCTTCTTTTGCAGCGAAAGCTTGGTATCCACTATTTACCTTGTTTACGAATGTTTGGTAAACGCTCAAGGCAAACTTCAAGGCCGGATCGTTCTTCATTTTTTTAGCCGATTTTGCAGAGAATTTACTTAAAGTGGATTTGATCCCCTCTGGATCTAGTATTACAGATTTCTCAAAAATAGCTTCACCATCTCTTTCCCAGCTTTCAGCTAATCCTAAAGGTAAAAGGTCAGTTTCAACGTAATCACAGTAAAGCGGCGTCAATTCATTATAGATTGCCTGATCTACAGCCTTGTTGTAATTCTTAAAGAACGACTCTGATCCTTTGATTAGTTTATTGATTTCTTCTTCAACTTTTCCTTCAGTTTCTAATTTTTCGTAGTTGTATACTAAGTTATAGTAACCGAATGCATGTCTGATAAATTCAGGTCCCACATAGAAGTACTCGATAAACATTGATCTGGCAAACTCAAATTTCCCTCCTTGTGCTTGCAGTTCATTCAAATCTCCTATGACATTGTAATACTTGGCTTTCCATTCAGATTGCTCACCAGCTTTAGCCATGTATTCTTCTTCCCATTCTTTTTTCTTTTCAATGGCTCCCAATTCTTTTAATCCACCAATTTGACCAATCCACTTTTTCCAAGCATTTGCAATTCTAGCTTGTTTAGAAGCGTATTGAATTCTGGTTAAATCATCTGCATTCATAGCAGGTTTTATTACATCTAAACTGTGCTGACGCATGTCAATTCTAGCTGGTCTTTCTTTTTCAATTATCCATTGTAATTTTCCAGAAGAGTAGTGCTGATCTGTGCTGCCGGGGAAACCATAAACCATTGTGAAATCACCTTCCTTTTTAGGTTTACAGCTAATGGGTAAAGAGTGCGCTGGTTTATATGGAGTGTTTGCTTTATCATATGCGGCCGATTCATTATTGTTAGCGTAAATTCTGAAAACAGAAAAATCTCCAGTATGTCTTGGCCAAACCCAGTTGTCAGTGTCTCCGCCATATTTACCAATTGCAGAAGGAGGTGCACCCACTAATCGAATGTCATTGTAATCTTCAGTAATTAACATGAAGTATTGGTTTTCTAAGTTGAAAGGTTTAATCTTAGCAGTGATGCTTGCAGTTTTTTCTTCTGCTGATTCTAAGGCTGAGATGTTTTTTTGAATGATTTTAGCTCGTTCTGCAGGACTAGTTTCAGCTGTAATGCCTTTAAACACAAGTTCGGTGACATCTCTAATTTCTTTAACGAAAGTCACACGAAGCCATGGGCATGCGAGTTCTTCAGATTTCGATTTTGCCCAAAAACCATTTTTCAGGTAATCGTTTTCTAGAGATGAATGCTTTTGAATGGCATCAAATCCGCAATGATGATTGGTCAATAACAATCCTTGGTCAGAAACGATTTCACCAGTACATCCGCCATTAAATTGAATGATCGCGTCTTTTAGACTTGAATTATTCGTTGAGTAAATTTGTTCCGCACTTAATTTAAGTCCCATAGTTTTCATATCCGAATGGAACATGTCAATTAAAGATGGGATCCACATTCCCTCTACAGAGAATGCTGTGAAATTTAAGGTTAAGAAAAGGCTAAGTAAAGCTGTTATTTTTTTCATTCAATCAATTTTAGATCTGATTTTGTCAGATTAACAAATATAATATTGTTTTGGCAAAGATTATTCCAAATGAAGATGGCATTGCCAAACGAGTGAATTATCTTTACGATATGAATTTTGAAAAGTACATTGCGAATGCCAAATCTTCTAGTTTCGGATTATGGAAGCTGAATTTTGGATTATCCTACATGATTCCTTTTAACAAGCCGCATAGAATTAAGATAAAGTCTATTGCTCATGATAAAGTTGAAACTATTATTCCATACAAGAGGAAAAACTTTAATCACATTAAAGGGATTCATGCTTGTGGAATGGCAACAGCAGCGGAGTTCGCGTCAGGCTTTTTGTTATTGACTAAACTTGGTGCGAAGCAATATCGCCTGATAATGGAATCTTTGCATATGGAGTATGTATATCAAGCTAAAACGGATATTACAGCGGTGTTTGAAATTGATGATCTATGGATAGCAGAACATGTGAAACAACCCCTTGAGTCACAAGATGCAGTGATGGTAAAATGTGAGATAAAATTATATGACACTCAAAATAACCATGTTGCAACAGGGCATACCAATTGGCAAATTAAAGATTGGAAAAAGGTAAAAACTAAGTTGTAGAACAAGGAATCCTTCAATAAAATCAGCATATTTGTTTGGCTTAAACGTTATATAGAATAAAGCAATTGTAGTCAATGGAGATATTAAAATTCATTTTTGTATTAGGAATAAATTTTTCAATTTTTGGATTTATATGGGGCATTATCATGTTCCTTATTAGAAATTTTCAGAATCCAGATCATCAGAAAAGCGAGTCGCTTACCTATGTTTTAAGAATCATAAAGTACTTTTTACTGGTTTCAGTGACAGCAAATTATATTGTTGTCTTTGAAAACACTCAAGGGGTGCAAGAGGTGAGTACCTTTAATATTGTGTTGGGGTCAATAGTTATGGGGCTTTATTTGCTGGGTAAATTACAGAATCGCGCAATGATGAGTCAGATGGCTAATAACCCAATGTTTGCAAGGTTAATTCCAAAAATCGACCCTAAAGTTGAGCGATTTCTATTAGCTGGGTCCTTGTTATATTTTGTTTTTTGCATGTGGTATCCAACAATGGTTGATAATGGTTTAATCAATTGGTTTACCAACGCGATAATTGGAATTTATGAGACGCCTGTTATTGGTTGGATATTTTCAATCATTGCATTCTTCTTTTTAATCAATATTCTCATGAGAGGAGCAAACGTGATTGGAAATTTACTGAATGGGAAATCAATTTTAGATACACCAAAGCCTACCGGGAATTTTAATTTTAATGGCACGCCTTTTGGTGGTTCAGAGCCTGAAGAAGAAACCTATGAGGATGATGAAGGTTTCACAGACTATGAAGATGTTACAGACGAAGAAGACAATTAAATAATGCGATTATTAGGATTTGTATTGTTGTTATTTGTGAGCCAAGTTGGTCGTGCAGACGCATGGGATAACTTGACTGAAGCGCAGGCGCACGCAGTTGTGCGTTTTTTACAACACAATCCTTTTATTATTGACTATTGTGACTGTTGTGGGGAAGGGGAGCCAGCTTACTTAATTAAGGTTGAGTCTGCTGAAGTTGTTGAATGCGCTTGGGACAAAAAGCAATTTTCTGTACTCACAAAAGGAACGAGAATTACAAGGTTTAAAGTATCAGATAAAGGGATAGATGATTACCATACAGATCCGGCCAATCGTGAAGTTGAGTATACCATATACATGAATTATACTTTTGCTTATGACCATCATATGAAATGGGCGGTTCCGTTTCACAAGTTGATCAAATATGAGAATGATGGTCCTATTTGTTTTGGTGCTACAATTTATCCAGACCCTTCAATTGAAAGCGTGCAAATCAAGGATGCAGAGTATATTGCATGGTATAAAAAGCACATTGCGAAGGATTAGTCCACAACCTTCCCGTACAAATCGTAATGATCTGCAGATTCAATTTTGACATTAGCAAAATCGCCAATTCTGATGTGATTTTCCTCTGTAATTTTTACTAAAACTTCATTATCCACTTCTGGAGAATCAAATTCAGTTCTTCCAATGAAGTAGTCTCCTTCAGCTTTATCAAATAATGTCTTGAAGGTTTTGCCTACTTTTTGTTGGTTGAGGTCGTAAGAAATTCCAGCCTGCAATTCCATAATGGCATCAGCACGTTCTTGTTTGAGTTCTGCCGGTACATTGTCTTCTAATGCATAAGCCGTTGTATTTTCCTCATGAGAATAGGTAAAGATTCCCAATCTCTCGAATCGGCTTCTCTCAACCCAATCATACATTTCTTGGAAATCTTTCTCAGTTTCACCGGGGAAGCCTGAAATTAAAGTTGTTCTTAAGGCAATACCTGGAACTTTTGCTCTGATATCCTCAATTAATTTCTCCGTCTTGTCTCTAGTGATTCCACGTTTCATGGCTTTCAGCATGTCCGTAGATCCGTGTTGGAGCGGCATATCCAAATAATTCGCAACATTGTCACGTTCCTTCATCACATCTAATACATCCATTGGGAAACCAGAAGGGAAGGCGTAATGTAATCTGATCCAATCAATACCATTGATGTCAGCTAATTTATCTACTAATTCAGCTAGATTTCTTTTCTTATAGATGTCTAAACCGTAATAGGTAAGGTCTTGGGCAATTAACATCAATTCTTTAACGCCTTGGTTGGCTAAAGATTTTGCATTGTCAACTAACTGTTCAATAGGAGTAGAAACGTGTTTACCTCTCATTAATGGAATTGCGCAAAAAGAGCAAGGTCTATCACATCCTTCAGCAATTTTAAAATAGGCGTAATGGGAAGGGGTCGTTAAAAGCCTTTCTCCTATGAGTTCTTTTTTGTAATCGGCCTTTAGGGTTTTCAGTAATCTTGGCAAATCTCTTGTTCCGAAATATCCATCTATGTTTGGGATTTCAGTTTTAAGATCTTCTTTATAGCGTTCAGAAAGACATCCGGTAACGTAAACTTTTTCTACCAATCCTTCTTTCTTTGCGTCCGAATATCTGAGAATCGTATCGATTGATTCTTGCTTGGCATTATCAATAAATCCGCAGGTGTTGATGATCACAATTTCAGAATCGTCTTGCTGAGCCTCGTGCTCAACTTCGAACTTGTTCCCCTTTAATTGGGCCATCATTACTTCAGAATCAAAGATGTTTTTTGAACATCCTAAAGTCACTACGTTGACCTTATTTTTTTTAAGCGTCTTTGTTTTCATTTAGCTAAATAAAGAGTCAACGAATTCGGTTTTATTGAAGACTTGTAAATCATCAATTCCTTCTCCGACCCCAATGTATTTCACTGGGATTTTCATTTGATCTGATATTCCGATAACTACACCTCCTTTGGCTGTACCGTCTAATTTTGTAATTGCTAATGCATTAATTTCAGTTGCCAATGAAAATTGTTTGGCTTGCTCAAATGCATTTTGACCTGTAGATCCATCTAAAACTAAGAGAATTTCATGTGGAGCACCTGGAACAACTTTTCCCATGACGTTTTTAATTTTAGTCAGCTCGTTCATGAGGTTGACTTTATTGTGCAATCTACCAGCAGTATCAATAATGGCAACGTCCGCATTGTTTGCTTTGGCTGATTGCAGTGTATCAAATGCTACGGATGCAGGATCGGCATTCATGCCTTGTTGTACAATAGGAACACCAACACGTTCTGACCAGATAATTAACTGATCTACGGCAGCAGCTCTAAAGGTATCTGCCGCTCCAAGAACTACAGATTTTCCTGCTTTTTTGAATTGATTTGATAATTTTCCAATTGTGGTTGTTTTACCAACACCATTTACACCAACTACCATAATGACATGCGGCCCATTTTCCTGAACAGGAACAGTGAATTCAACTGCGTCAGTGGTATTGTTTTCTTCTAAAAGCCCAGCGATTTCTTCTTTAAGAATGGTATTGAGTTCATCCGTACCAATGTATTTGTCTTTAGAAACCCTGTTTTCAATTCGGTCAATGATTTTTAGCGTGGTTTCAACTCCTACATCAGAAGTAATTAATACCTCTTCTAAATCATCTAGTACTTCTGCATCAACTGTAGATTTACCAACAACTGTTCTGGTGAGCTTAGATAAAAAACTTTCTTTTGTTTTTTCAAGACCTGAGTCAAGTTTTTCTTTTTTTTCTTTCGAAAAGATCTTATTGAATAATCCCATAGGTATTTAGCAAAAAAAGCTTCTCCCAAGAAGGAAGAAGCTCAATTAAATTTTGTTCAGACAAGGAATTACTTTTTATCAAAAAAGTCTTTTACCTTATCGTTGTGTACGATTTCTTCTTTGAAAGAATAAGAACCGCCTTCGTTTTTGATCATTTTAATCACTTTCGTGTGCTCTTTACCACCTCCAGTTTGTAATGATGCTACTGTCTTCTTAGCCATATCTCTTCGTTTTTATAAAAGAATCAATTCAGATTCTCGTATTACTTAATTTCTTTATGAATTGTATACTTCTTTAAGATTGGGTTGAATTTTTTCAATTCCATTCTATCTGGAGTATTCTTACGATTTTTAGTCGTTACGTATCTAGACGTTCCTGGCTGTCCTGATTCTTTGTGCTCAGTGCACTCTAAAATCACCTGAACTCTGTTTCCTTTTTTTGCCATTGTAATGTTGTTTTAATCAGTTAATGCTCAATTAAAAATGAGCAGGCTGAAAAATCTATTTAATAAATCCTTTTGCTCTTGCTTCTTTTAAACAAGCAGAGATTCCTTTTTTATTTATAGTTCTTAAAGCAGAAGTACTAATCTTTAAAGTAACGTACTTATCTTCTTCTGGAATATAAAATTTCTTTGTAATCAAGTTAGGATAGAACTTTCTTCTTGTTCTGTTTAATGCGTGAGATACGTTGTTCCCGCTCATTACCTTCTTTCCTGTTAATTGACAAACTCTTGACATCTTCTTATTTTTTTATCATCCCTAGTAAAACGAAGGATGGTTATCTTCTAATACCCAAAATTTGGGAGTGCAAAGTAACTAACTATTTTCTTGTTTTACAAGTAAAGCGTGCAAAAATATGAATTATTTTTTGGTAAAATTTATCTTATCGTTTAAATATTCAATGCAATTCAATTAAAGGTAGTTTAAAACCACTACTTTTACGGGCCCATTTTTAGAAGAAGAATATTATGAAAGAATTTATTGAGGGATTACCAAAAGCAGAATTACATTTACATATAGAAGGTACATTTGAGCCTGAATTGATGTTTGAAATTGCACAACGCAACCAAATTAAAATCCCTTATAAATCTGTTGAGGAAATTAGAACAGCCTATCAATTTGAATGTTTGCAAGATTTTTTAGACATCTACTATCAAGGTGCTGGTGTCTTGATAAAAGAGCAAGATTTTTACGATTTGACCTGGGCATACCTTCAACAATGTGCAGATCAGAATGTGCGTCATACAGAGATCATGTTCGACCCTCAGACACATACTGAAAGGGGAGTGGCTTTTGAAACAGTTATAAAAGGGATTTCAAGAGCTTGCAATAATGCTCAAGAAAAGTTAGGAGTTTCTTCCTTGTTAATTATGTCATATTTGAGACATCTTTCTGAAGAGGCCGCTTTTGAAACCTTAAAACAATCCTTGCCATTCAAGGATTTAATTACTGCAGTAGGTTTGGATTCTTCTGAGAAAGGAAATCCGCCATCAAAATTTGAGAAGGTATTTGCTGCTTCCGTTGAAGAAGGCTACATTCCATTAGCTCATGCCGGCGAAGAAGGTGATGCTGATTATGTTTGGGAAGCCTTGGATGTGCTTAAAATTAAGAGAATTGATCACGGAAACAATTGTTTGCAAGATGAAGCGCTTGTAAAAGAAATTGTAAAGCGTGATTTAGCCCTAACGGTTTGTCCATTGTCAAATACAGCCTTACAGGTGGTGAAAGATTTGAAAGATCATCCACTAAAAAAGATGATGGCCTTAGGATTAAAAGCCACTATTAATTCAGATGATCCAGCTTATTTTGGTGGACAAGTAAATCAAAATTATATTGATACGCAAGCTGCGCTGGATTTAACGAAAGATGAAATATTTCAATTGGCTAAAAACTCATTCCAATATTCGTTGCTTGATACAAATAGGAAGGAAGGGTTGATTGCGGAGCTGGAGGCTTATTATAAGTGAAATTAAGTCAGACCTGCCATCATTCGTCTTAAGTAATTGAGACTGTAGACAACGGTTGATTCAATGTTCCGCTCACGATTTTGTCTGAATTGAAATCGTTTTGAAATAACTCGATCTTTTGATGCAATAGCCACCCATACGGTACCTACAGGTTTTTCATCTGTTCCACCATCAGGACCAGCTATACCAGATGTTGATATGCAATAATCAACATTCAATTTTTCTAACCCTCCTTTAGCCATTTGTTCTACCACTTGTTGACTCACTGCTCCGTGATTCCACAATTCATCATGATTTACATCCACCATTTTTTCTTTAGTTTCATAGGCATAGGCCACGATACTTCCTTTGTAGTATGCAGAAGATCCTGGCGTTGAAACTATTCGTTGTGCAATTGCTCCACCTGTACAACTTTCCACAGTGCCCAAGGTTTTATTATCAGCTAAGAGCATTTCTCCAATGACGGCTTGCAAGGTTTGAGCACCAAATCCGAAATGCTCACCCGGGAATCGTTCAGCAATTTGATTTAAATAATCTTTGATTAAATCAGCTTTAGTTTCAGTCGCAGTTAATCTAATTTTAATAATACCAGTTGAGGGCAGATAAGCAATACTGATTTCGTCTTTTTTTAATGCGTCTTCAATATCCTTTATTTGATCGGCTAATACAGATTCTGGAATTCCTTGAAGTAATATGGTTTGATGGTAGAAAGGATCTATATCATATTTTTCAAGAATCTCTGGAATTATTTTAGCCATCAACCCCTTCATTTCATACGGAACGCCTGGCATTGATATTACGCCTTTGCCCATAGTTTCAAACCACATTCCAGATGCTGTTCCTAGCTCGTTGCGAATGATTTTCGCCTTTTTAGGCAACATAGCTTGTTGACGATTCACTTCTAGAAAAGGTCGATTTGCAGAAACGAAGTAATTTTCAATTTCTTCGCAAATATCTGGATACATGACTAGCTCATCTCTGAAATAATTGGTGAGGACATGTTTTGTAATGTCATCTTTTGTTGGACCTAATCCGCCAGTGATAAAAATGAGATCAGTGTTTGGTAGTGAATTTTCAATGCTTTCAATTATGGCGGTAGAATTGTCTGATATGGAAGTGATTTGACGAATTGAGATGCCAACTTTGTTCAATTCTGCCCCCATCCATGCAGAGTTCGTATCGACTGTTTGTCCAATTAAAATTTCGTCTCCAATGGTAATAATATCTACTTTCATTGATCAGATTTTAGTACAAAGATAATCTTGGTATTCTATTTGCTAAACATAAATAAACTAATTAAGTTTGATGACGATTAAAAAAGATATGAAAATGAAAAAACTAGGAATATACGTTTGCCTTATTGCAGGATTAAGTTTTGCTTCTTGTGATGTGTTAGAGGATGTTGCCGGATCTGTAGGGACAACGAGTGGAACAGGAGGAGATACAAAGCCTTCATTAACGAATAGTGAAGTAATTGCTGGTTTAAAAGAAGCGCTTCAAGTGGGGATTAAGAATGGCGCATCAAAAGCATCTGCAGTGGATGGATTTAATAAAAACCCATTGATTTATATTCCTTGGCCCGAAGAGGCAGTGAAAGTAAAGGAATGGGGAATGAATAATGGTTTTGACGGAAAAGTGAATGAAATTGAGACAAGTTTCAACAGAGCAGCTGAAGAAGCTTCTAAAAAGGCAGTTCCGATTTTTGTTGATGCCATCACCAACATGTCTGTTCAAGATGGATTTGAAATTTTGAACGGTGCAGATACGGCGGCGACAATGTTCTTAATGAAAACAACTTCGGCTCCGTTAAAAACGGAATTCAAGCCCGTTGTGAAAGATGCAATTGAGAAGGTGAAATTGACGACTTATTGGGAGCCAGTAGCAAATGGATACAACAAGGTTGCTAAGTTTACCGGAAAAGAGCAGGTTAACACTGATTTGGTTGAGTATACAACTGATAAGGGAATGAATGGATTATTCACCTTAGTGAAAGCAGAAGAAAGAAAGATTAGAAAAGATCCTGTTGCTCAAGTAACTGATTTATTGAAAAAGGTTTTTGGATCTTTATTAGATTAGAAAAAAGCTATTGAGTAAAAAAAACGTCTCGGAATCCCGGGACGTTTTTTTTGTGTTAGAACCTCGATTTCGATAGGTTCAATCTGACGGGGATCGTGCGAAAAGAATGGATTTCTTTCTGTCGTGTTCAAGTCAGTCTGACCGCGTGTCGCAAAAGCTTTAGCGGTGGCGCAGCTTGTCGAAGACATCCCGAAGAGAAGCACGAAATAAGCCCGATTTCGACAAGCTCAATCTGACGTGAATTGTATGAGAGAAGTAGATTCCTTTCTGTCGTGTTCAACTCAGTCTGAACTTGTCAGAGGCTTTGTGAATACGTGCACCAAATATGCCCGATTTCGACAGGCTCAATCTGACGTGGATGGTATGAGAGAAATGAGTTCCTTTATGTCGTGGTCAAGTCAGTCTGAGCTTGTCGAAGACATCATGAAGAGAAGTACCAAATATGCCTGATTTCGACAGGGGCAGTCTTTGTCTACCTTCCGTAATCGTCATAATAATCTTGAAAGTAGCTTTCGTACTCATAGATTAATTCAATATTGGTTACCTCAATGTCCGTTAGTTTTTGTCTGATGTCAACACCAACTGGCATGTACCAATCAAGAGCTTCAAAATGATATCGCCAGTCTTTATTTTTAAAACTGTAACCGTGTCTTGCGTAGATTTCATTTCTCATTTCGGTCAAATCTTCTTCTAACAAGTTATTTAAATCATCATCTGTTAATTCTCTTTGCGAAGCTTCAGGATATTTACCAACAGTTGGATCGTATTGATAACTGCGTTTCTTGAGTGTATATTCTTTACTCGAATTTCCTTCTTTAATAAAAGGTACCCAGCTACCTTTTATTTCTTTTTCATTGGCGTTCAATGCAAAATCAAACTTGCCATCATACTTATCATCACCTGGTTCTTCTAATGTAAACGTATAATTTGCATCTTCCATTAAATCGAATGTTCCTTCAATTTGTCTGTAATTCCCAGCGCAAACAGAATACCCCGAGGCCTTAAATTCTTTGGCATCAGTTATAGTGATGTTGATCATGTTTTTGCCAAAAGAACCAACGTAAGAACCCAAAATTTTATCTTGGGTATAATCGGCAACAGGGAAAGTCTCATCAATCAGGGTTTGATATTCATTTTTCTCACCGCCAAATGTTCTTGGGTCCATAGTGGTTGAAGCAAGCAGATCTGCGTCTCCAGTCTCTTCAATAACCTCAACGTTTTCGTTGGGAGCTGCATCAGTAGACTCTTCGGTCTCACCTCCGCAGGAGAATAGTGCAAACGCAAGCGGTAAAAAGTAAAGTGATTTATATTTCTTATTCATATCTTAGGTTTTCGTTAAAGCAAATTACAAAATTCTTAGAAAAGCTTATCATATTTCTTTAATAGTTCTACTCGCATTTTTATGCGTGTTGATGATTCAATTATCCGTGCCCTATTTAAATCTAGAAACAGATGTTGCTTTTTTAAGAATTAAGCAGTGGGTATTCAGGTCGTTTTCTGAGACTGCATCTTCAGTTTGGATAGTCGCTTTTTTCATGCACGTATTTACTTCTATTTTTTCAGTTATTGCCGGTTTTACACAGTTCAATAAGAGATTGATTTGGGGAAAAACGCACCGACTAATTGGCAAAATATATATTGTGTCAGTGCTGGTTTTGGCAGCACCTTCAGGATTTATTATGGGAATTTTTGCTAATGGAGGACCTTTATCGGTAACAGCATTCGTTTTATTGGCTGTTTTGTGGTGGTATTTTACTTTTGAGGCATATCGATCCATTCGGAGAAAAAAAATTGAACGCCATGCGAAATTCATGTATTTGAGTTATGCATTGACCCTTTCTGCACTAACTCTTCGGCTATGGAAATTCTTGATTGTCAATTATATTTTTGAAATGCCCCCAATGGATTTGTATCGATTGGTTGCTTGGTTGGGATGGCTACCTAATTTAATTATCGCTCTAATTCTGGTTTATACCAAAGATTATAAACGATTAATTAAATTGCCAAACAACTAATTTTTGAAAGACCTTCAGCTATCATTTATTCCATCTTATTTTGTGTAACTTTAAGCAATGAAAGTGCTGTTTCTAACCGACGGAATTTATCCTTTTCAAATAGGAGGGATGCAGAAGCATTCTTTAATATTAGCTAAGTTACTTGTTGAGAGAGGTATAGAGTTGCACGTTTTTCACATTGGAGGTGAAGGGTATTCTAAAATTGCATTTATGAGCCAATTTGAACCTTTGTCAAGCCAAGTTGAAGAGACTATGATCCCGTTTCCTAAAACGGATCCACTTCCAGGACATTATATCAGAGAAAATAAGAAGTACTCAAAACTAATATTTGAAGAGGTTCGTAATAAATTAGATGCGTATGATCTAGTGTATGCCCAAGGTTTTACTGCTTGGTATATGATTTGGCAAAAAACAAAGGGAAAAGTTAAAGTGCCAATTGCAGTGAATTTTCATGGATTTGAAATGTTTCAAAAACCACCTAATAATAGAGTTAAACTTGAATATAAGTTATTTAAAAAGGCTGTAAAATATAATATTCAAAATGCCGATTATGTTTATTCTTTTGGAGGTCAAATCGGAAAAATTATTCGTCAATTAGGAATCAGAGACGAAAAAATTCTGTTGCAATCAAATGGTATTACTGATGACTGGGTAGTTGGCTCAGATGCAAACCAAGTTAGAAACCAAAAAAGAACATTCATATTTATTGGAAGAAACGAGCGCAGAAAAGGGATAGAAGAGTTGAATTTAGCTTTAGCCAACTTGTTAAAAAGGGAGGATTTGGATTTTATTTTTCATTTTATAGGCCCTATTCCCCCAGAAGTTCAATTGAACGATAAACGTTTATTGTATCATGGTGAGATCAGAAACACAGATAAAATAAAAGAGTTGCTTCACCAATCTGATGTTTTAGTTTGTCCATCACATTCAGAAGGAATGCCGACTGTTATTTTAGAGGCCATGGCGAGTGGATTAGCAATCGTAGCTACTGATGTTGGAGCGGTGTCAAGACAAATTAAAGATAATGGAGCTTTGATAGACGAACCTCAGCCAGAGTTAATTCAAAAAGCTCTTTTTGACCTGATAAATTGTTCTCCTGAAGAGATTAACCAAATGAAAACGAATTCAATTGAATTGGTGAAAAAGAAATTCCTATGGTCAGTAATTGCCGATCAAAAAATAAAGGATTTCAAAATGATGATTCAATAATTATCCGGCAATATCTTTCTTTCCATAAATTTTATTCGATAAAATAAGCATTACCACTCCCAGTGTTAAAAGAATGCAGGCCGCTAAATAGTTAAAGGCAACGGTAGGATCTTTTGTTATTTCTAAGTAATTAAAAGGCGAGAAATAAGAAATCCATGAAACGGCATCAGCTGATTTTCCAATTGCATTTAAAAAGTACGTTCCGAAAGTCAATCCAATCACAATTCCCATAAAATTCTTTTTAGGAGTCACAAACATTGATATTAGAACCCCAATAGTAGTAAAGAATAAAATTAATACCAGTCCAGATAAATGCATTTGAATAAACACCGACCAATCTACTTCTGTTACTGCGAATAGTTGCATTCCGATTACAGCAGCGGTGGTTTGAATGCCATAAATTATTAGGCTTAGGGTGAATAATGATATCAATTTAGTTACAACGATATCTTTTCTGGAAATAGGTCTGGTTAAAAGAAATTCAGAAGTGTGATCTTTCTCTTCTTTAGAAATTATAGTGGCGCCAGTGGAAGTTGTAAAAATACTTACTAGAACAATTATATAAACGCCATAATAAGTGCTATAAAACCCTAAAATACTAGACCAAGTATCTGCATCCATTCCCATTGCTTTTCCTATCTCTGGGGGGATGCTTTCCATTAATGAAGTGATGCCTTCGCCCATTTCTGCCATATAAGGGAAAATAGCGAGAACCATAAAGGTAAATCCAATCACAATACTCGACCAAATCATCAAATTTTTACGATTTCTCTTGAGTTCTTTTAAAAATAAATTTTTGTTCATCTTGTTTGATTTATCTTTCGTAATAATTCATAAAAATTGAGTCTAGATCAGGCTCTTGAAGAACCGTGTCATGTAAGTCGTGTTGATTTAGCCAGGAGATTAAATCAGAAATTGGCCCAACATATTCGAAACTTAGTTTGTTCTCATTCCATTTTTCATGTTGACTACCCAAGGGTAATGTTTTTTCTGTAGGTGAATCTTTAAAAACTACTCTGACCTTTTTCATTTGCTTTTGTAGTAAGGATTGAATTTCCTCTACTGCAATGATTTCACCTTCTTTAATGACGGCTGCTCGATTGCACATCCGTTGGATTTCAGATAAAATATGTGAACTGAAAAATATAGTTGTACCCTTCTTGTTTTCTGTTTCTAGCAATTCAAAAAACCGGTTTTGCATTAGTGGATCCAGGCCTGAAGTCGGTTCATCTAGAATTAGTAATTCTGGATTGTGGAGAAAACACTGAATAATAGCGCACTTCTTCTTATTTCCAAATGATAGATCGTTTATCTTTTTACTCAGGTCGAGTTCAAAATACTCGGCAAGTTCATCAATTTTAGAGGTGTCAGAAGTTGTGTAAAAATTGGCAGAATACTCAAGAAGCTCCCTCGAAGTCATTTCATCATAGTAATGAACTTCAGAAGGAAGGTAGCCAATTTTCGATCTTAAGAGTTTTCCTTCAAGTTGAATATCATGCCCAAGAATTTTGGCTGTTCCTGATGAGGTTTGGATTAAACCTAATAGTGCTCTGATAGCCGTAGATTTTCCAGCCCCATTTGGTCCTATAAAACCAAATACTTCTCCTTTGTCTATTTCAAAACTCACATCTTTAAGCGCATGAAAATCGCCGTAATGCTTATTTAATTTTTCAACTTTAATAGCTTTCATGATTCTCTTTTAATAAATTGATTGATAATTTTCTCTTCTATTTCATCTACAGGGAAATGATTAGGACTCATGATATATGATAGCTTAAAACCAGTCATTGTTACATTAAAAAACTGCATTTCTAATTCTGGATTTTTACAACCTTTGTCCTTAAAGTATTGAAGAATATTTGTCATAAACAGGATTCTCTCTTCAGAGAACTTGGATTCAATAATTTTAAGTACTTCAGGTTGTGTGGACATGCTGAAGTAGAGCATCCATTGTTTTGGTTTCTTTTTTAGGATTTCAGTCCCTTTTTTCACCATTGTAATAAAGGTTTCTTCGTTGAAAGGCCCTTTAATTAGAGTGGTGATGCTCTCCATTTCTGAATCAAATAATTCTCCTAAAAGGATATTCAAAAGCTCTTCTTTGCTGGAGAAGTAATTATACATTAGGCCCTTAGATATTCCTGCTTCCGTACTGATTTTTGAAATGGTGGCTGAATGATAACCATCAGTTGCAAATATATTTAATGCAGCATCAAGAATTAGCTTCATTTTATTCGCTCTAATCGTTTCGAATTGTTTTGAAGATCTTGGTGACATAAATTTTTGATTGAACGTTCGGTCAAAGGTAGATATAATCTTTCGTTCAAACAAAAAAAATAGGCCTTGGTTCAACCAAAGCCTAAAAATTATCAATGAAATGTGATCGGACTTACCTTAATTCTGCTCCGAGCTCTGTTTCTAACTTTTTTCTGATGTTTTGCATGATTGCATCAATTTGAGCATCCTTTAAAGTCTTTTCGCCGTCTTGAAAAATAAAGTTTACTGCGTAAGACTTCTTATTTTTAGGTAAATTCTTTCCTTCGTACACATCAAATAAACCAACTTCTTTCAAGATTTTTTTATCTACCATTTTGGCTAAGGCTTGAATCTCAGAAAACTTAACATCTTTATTGAGTAACAACGAAAAATCCCTTCGAGCGAAGTGAGTTTTAGGGATTGGTTTAGCACTGATTTTGTTGATGACAACAATGTCAGTTATAACGCTCCAATCAAAACTGGCGTAAAAAACGTCATTCTTAATTCCAAATTCTTTTAGGATATCTTTTCTCACCCATCCTAAATCCACAATTGATTTTTTAGCAATCGCAATATTGTATCCATCTTCAAACAAGTCGTTTAATAAGGCTGCTGAAATAGGATTTTTATAGATTCCTATTTTTTCTAATACTGCGATAACGATTCCTTTTAGAAAAAAGAAATCGGATTTATCTTTAGAATTTGCCCAGTTCTCTTGCTCTTTAGAACCAGTTACCCAAATATTTAGTTTCTTGCGTTGAGCATATTCATCAGTTCCTTTGCGGTAGTCGTTTCCAAATTCAAAGAATTTTAAATTTGGATGTTGTCTGTTTTGGTTGTGTTCAATACTTTTTAGACCGCCAAATAAAAGCGTTTGACGCATGACATCCAATTCATTTGATAAGGGATTGAGTAAAGTAATGTCTCTTTTTGGGTCATACGAGTTTGATTTGATCTTATGCCAGATTGAAGATGAAGACAAGGAATTATTCATGATCTCATTGAATCCTCTGTCTGCCAAAAAGTTCGCAGTGATATTGTACAACTTTTCTTCATCAGGTTTTTGTCTGAAGGTGATAGATGTATTCAGTTTTTCAGGAATCGGAACATTGTTAAAACCATAAATCCGCAAAACTTCTTCTGTAATATCGGCTTCTCGAGTTACATCTACTCGATATGTTGGGACTTGATAGATGACGCTTTCTTCACCCTCAGAAATAACCTTGATATCTAACTCTTTCAATATAAAATCAATATCCTCATTCGAAATGTTAACTCCCATATGTTGTCTGCTACGATCAGCATTGAAGGTAACTTCAGTTGGTTTTATTTCTTGAGGGTAATGATCTTCAAGTTGCCCTAGGGTGCCTCCGGCAATTTCTAAAATTAGATGAATAGCTCGATCTCTCGCAAATAGCACGTTATTGGGGTCAACCCCTCTTTCGAATCTGAATGAAGAGTCGGTATTTAAACCGTGTCTTTTAGCTGTTTTTCTTACAGATACTGGGTTGAAGTAGGCTGCTTCTAAGAATATGGAAGTAGTTGATTCTTTTACACCCGATTGTATGCCTCCAAAAGTTCCCGCAATACACATTGGACCGGTGCTGTTACAGATTAACAAATCTTCAGTATCTAGTTCTCTTTCAACTTCGTCAAGCGTTACAATTTTTTCACCATTATCGGCAGTTCTAACAATTATCTCACCATTGACATCATTCAAATCAAAAGCATGCAATGGGCTTCCGGTTTCGTGCATTACATAATTAGTGATATCAACTAGATTGTTGATAGGGGATAAACCTATAGCTCTTAATCTATTTTGTAACCAATCTGGTGAAGCTTCAACTTTTACATTCGTAATTACAGCCCCCGCATAACGAGGACAGAGTTCTGCATTATCAATTTTAATTTGAACCGATTGCTCTCCTGTTGCTGGTAAAGATGTTTCAGGCAGATTAATTTGAATGCCAGCCTTTTCATGATAGTTTAGATATGCTTTTAAATCTCTGGCAACACCGAGATGTCCCATAGCATCAGATCGGTTAGGAGTTAATCCGATTTCAATTAAGTAATCATCCTCAATTTTGAAGTAATCCTTAGCGGCAAGACCTACTTGCGTATCTTGATCTAAAATCATTATACCTTCATGTGATTCACCTAGGCCCAATTCATCTTCGGCGCAAATCATCCCAAATGATTCAACTCCTCTAATTTTAGATTTTTTAATTTTAAATTCCTCTTCGGGAGAAGGATAGAGAGTAGTTCCTACTGTTGCTACTGCTACCTTTTGTCCTTTTTCCACATTTGGAGCTCCACAAACAATTTGCAAGGTCTCTTCGGCTCCAACGTCCACTGTTGTGATGTTTAGACGGTCGGCATCTGGATGTTTTTCTTTGCTTAACACATGTCCGATAACCACACCTTCGAGGCCTCCCTTTATGGTTTCAATTTTCTCTAATCCTTCAACCTCCAACCCTGTATCGGTTAGGATTTCACAAATTCGCTTTGGTTCAAGGTCAGTCTGAATATAGTCTTTCAACCAATTAAGGGAGATTTTCATTTTGTGCTTAAATTTTAGACCTTCAAAGGTACATATTAAGGCTTAAAAATAGTGAGGACTTTTAAAAGAATTGACCAACCCCAAAGGTAAAACCGTGGATATTCGGATTTACGGGATTAATTGAATAGTCTACTCGAAAGATCACTTTGTAAAAAAGTTGGGAATGTAACCTTAGACCAGAACCTAAAAACAGGTTGAGTTCGCGGTGATTGAACATGCTTTCAATACTTGCTCCAGGTTGTCTTAAAGTACCCAAATCACTAAAAACTACGGCTTGCAAAATAAACCACTTATGTCGCCATATGCTGTGGCGATACTCAATATTAGTAATCAATTCTGCTGTACCTCTTGAAACTCGGTTTCCGACTCCTCTTACGTTAACGAATCCATCTAACACAAAAGGTGAAAAAGGCGAGAAGTTATTCGTGCTGATACCGATTCTATTATGCACAGCAAGATTTCCTCGTTGACGGATTTTTTTATACCAATAAATATCATTGGTAAATTTCACGAAGCTAGGTGCATTATCTTCAATGGTTTGAATCGTCTCAAGGTAGGATCTGTTTCTGAAACCTGTTTGAAATTCGAAAT
The DNA here is from genome assembly GCA_030426825.1 of Bacteroidia bacterium. GTDB lineage: Bacteria > Bacteroidota > Bacteroidia > Flavobacteriales_D > Crocinitomicaceae > Paracrocinitomix. The sequence goes on from JAUHXX010000014.1 coordinate 19,380, forward strand.
CTTGATTAATGGCATCATATTCAATAAAGGATCTTACTTGGTATTTGTGAAATGCGAATTCTATTTGGCCTAAATCGAAAGCTCCCGAATCCAGCTGTTTGTATTCTTCATACATGTACATACCGCCTAGGCCCAGTCTTAGTTTTTTTCTTAGCCAATAATGTCCACCCAATGAAACATTATAATTGTCAAAATTGAATTCTGCAGTGGTATCTTCAAAATACAGTGGTTCAATTGTAGAATATTTGGTTAATGCAATGTCATGTCCAGTTTTACCGTTTGAGTGTCTCAAAACATTGTAAAAACCTGATATGGAGTGGCGGTCATAATACTGATAAACAAGTCCGATATTCTCGCCTTTGCCTCTGAAATTAATTTGATTGAATCCTGCTTGCAGTTTAAACTGGGTTTTAAATCCCGAAACCGAAAAAATGGGGTAGAGGTACTTGGCTTCTTGAACTATAAAAGTAATTTCCCATCCGTTTGTAGCCTCATTTTTTACCGTTTCACTATTAACTCTAAAAAATAGATTTAGATTTCTAATGATTTGCTCATCTTCAAAAACCACTTCAGGTTGATACTCTTGTCCAACCGCGCTTTTAATTTGATTGATGAGGTAGGATTCTTTAGTTTTTGTTAATCCGGTGAACGAAATTTTAGTGATGAGTTCTGCATGTGAGTTAGTTACATTTAAAAATAGGAATGCTCCCAATAATATGATGTGCAACCTTTTCACTTTAGTTCATTACATACTTAATTCCTAAATTGTAAGTGCTACCTAGACCCGAATTTTTTCCTCTCCAAAAGTTAGTGTATAACAATTCAAGGTTTAGTCCTTGCATAACTTGATATTTAAAGCCTAGTCCTGAAGCCGTATAATTTGCTGGGATAACGAAATCTGTTACATTAAGATCTTGCGGATTAATATTGTTGGTGTACCTAGGAACGTGCTGGGTCATTGCATAAAGGGTGATTTTTTTGGTAGGAAAGTAGCTCAAGAAAATGTTCATAGGAATATCTAGCATTCCGATTTGATTTTTGTATTTCTTGAATCTAAAAAGTAAATCAACCTCAGCAAATAGTTGAATTTTACCCCATGTTTTATCAAAGAAAAATTGATTCCACCACACAATTCGGTCCCATTCAGCCCAAAAAAGATTGTCTGGGTTGCCGTTTCCAAAATTCACACCCTCTGCATTTCTGATAGTCGGGGCTTGAAGGGTTGATTGAATTGAAAAGTTTTTTACGGATTTAAAAGGTTGAATTTTCACTCTTAAACCAACGGCAGTTAATCCAAATCTTGAAGTTGGTGAGTTTTGATACTTGAATGCTTCTCCAATTCCTGCAAATGTTGAATCGTTTGAAAAACCAGAGTTTTTAATGTTCAGGTCTATCCCGATATTAATTCTTTTCGATTTGCTGATACCATAAGTTACCTGAACCAGATGCGTAACAAAGGTAGAGCGGTAACCAGAGTAATTTACTCCTAGCCAATTGTCCTTGTTCTGTGTGTAAAGGGTGTTGAATAATGTAAAGTCAAATTTCCCTTTGCCCAATAACGAGCCTGCCGTAAAAGTTTGCAGGTTGAATTCATCATTGTTTTTTGCAGGGATGTTTTCAGTGCTAACATCCGGTTTGGTTGCTTGATCATTCAAGCTCCAGTCGTAGTCGTAGGTTTGTATTGGAAAATCAGCTCTAAACTCATCTTTACTGTATTTGTTGATGTATTCAAATATGGTTTTGTTGGATCCTCCAAAATCTTCCTTATACCAAATGAATATTTCTGAAATATAGGTTGCATCATAACTTGCGTCTTGCCAAACAAAAGCCCTGTTGTTCAGGGCCAGAACAGTCTGTTCTTCTAATTGCTCGTCTAATTTATTAGGTAGATAGGCTTCAGCTCTTAATACGGGACAGCCCAAGGCTCCGCAAACCAATGAAAAATGAAATCTAGGATCATTATAGGTTGGGCGCAATATTTTGTTCTCAATCGCGTCTAATGAGGTTTTGTCACCATTTAATATCACATCTTTTTTTTCAAAAAAAGATGCAACATCCATGGGAGAGGAGATAGGATAGTTCTCAACTACCTTTGCAATGACATTTAGATTATATACATTAATTAAATATGCTTTTTCCTCTTCTTTACTCCATTCATAAGAGGCGATAAAATCAGTTAATGCATTTAATTCTGAGGGTTGATCCTTTATGCTTTTATAATCAACTTTCCCCGCTTTGACATGAGTGGACAAGAAATTATTTGCAGCCGTAAAAAAATCAAATTCCTGCGAATAACCCAATTTTATAGCGCAAACAAGAATCATTAGTACTAGAGTTTTCATAGAGCGTATTGTAAGGTAAGGTTTAGCTTAGTGCGTTCATTGTCTAAGTTAAACAATAAGTCTTCATAATTGGGCAATGATAGAAAAGGTTTGACATTATTTGAAAAACCGTAGCCTTCAGTTGGTATTCCTAAAAACCTGTCTAAGTCGTCATTTTCGTTTTCATCATCTAGGATTGAAATGGCATATTGACCTTTAGGCATATTTGGGATATTGACCAAAAGACGATTGTTTCGAACATTTGACTTGTCTACTTCGTAGTATTTATATGGATTGTCAGGGAACTGATTTTTATAATTATATAGAAAAATATAAAGTTTACCTTTCGAATTTCTAAAATTACTAAGCTCAACTGAAAGAGTACAATGATCCTTGTTGGTATTCGAACTTAAAGTGAATACGCAAAGAAGTATAAGAAGGTAGTTAATAAGCTTGTTCATAGCTTACTGTTTTAGAGGATCTTTTCCAGTGAAAGATAGAACTTATAAATACAATTCCATAGCCAGCGATTAAAAATATTAGAAGCGGCATCATTCCAAAATCTCCATATTCAATGGCTACTTTGAATACATAGATAAAATAACAGAGTAGAATACCTTCAAGATATGTCATGATTCCTATCTTTTTTACATTGTATTTATTGGACTCCCATTTATCAGATTTATCTTGAATGTTGAATTTAGGCGTTCTGACGAAGGGGCTTTTTTTTCCAATATATCCTTCAAAAACGGCCAAAGCGTTGTGCAATCCTAATCCCATAGATATACTTAAAAAGAGCGGGAATTTCCAAATGAAACTACCCATCAAAGAGCGTTTGTTTTTTCTGTCGTAGCTGTAAGATACCCAATAAAATATTGCTAAGATTAGCCATGAGAGCATAAATAAAGAGCTCAACTTTAAAATAAAATCGTATTCTTCATATAGCGGTTTGATAATTATTAAAGGCAAACTCAACAAAGACATCAAAAGGATAAAAATGAATATTGAACTATTCATTAAATGAAAGGTGGCGTGAATCTTAGATTTAAAGCTTACATTTTTTGCTTTCAATACTTTAAATAGATTTTTTCGCACACATTCAGCTGCCCCTTTGGTCCATCTAAATTGTTGAGCTTTGAGTGCGTTAATTTCTACCGGGAGTTCTGAAGGTGAGCCTAAATTTTCGAGATAAATGAATTTCCAGTCTTTTAATTGAGCACGGTAACTAAGGTCCAAGTCCTCAGTGAGTGTGTCGGATTGCCATCCTCCTGCATCTTCTATACACGTTTTTCGCCATATTCCGGCAGTTCCGTTAAAATTGATAAAATGATTAGCGTGATTTCTTCCAACCTGTTCAATGCTAAAGTGGGCATTTAAGCCAAATGCTTGAACTTTTGTTAAAAAAGAATAATTCTCATTAGTATATTCCCATTTAGATTGAACTACGCCAACTTCATCTGTAAAATGTGGCAGTGCTTTTTGCAGGAAATCACGGTTTGGTAAAAAATCAGCATCAAAAATTGCAATGAATTCGCCTTTACAGAAGGCCGTTCCAAATTTGAGTGCTCCTGCCTTGTATCCTTTACGTTCAGGACGTCTTACGTGCTGAATATCGAATCCTTCTAGTTGGTATACCTTTACTTTGTTAGCTATGATTTCGATTGACTCATCAGTAGAATCATCAAGGACCTGAATTTCTAATTTATCTTTTGGGTAATCAAATGAGCAGACACATTCTATTAATCGCTCTACAACATAGAGTTCATTATATACAGGCAGTTGAACGGTTACTATTGGTAGTTCATCTAAGTTGGTTTTCTTTTTTTTCTCAATTGATTTTTTTGATCGCAGGTAGCTAACAATCAGGCTAAGTTGAACTAAGCTGTATAAGAAAATAAACCCCATACTCAGGGCAAAGGCTATCAATATAGTAAGACTCACGCTTTTAGCTAAAATCATAAGACGGACAAGTTGTTCAAACCTTACATTTAATCAAAAAAAAAGGTTGGTCAAACGACCAACCTTTTATATATATAATTATTCTCTTAGTGCTTAATGAACTTAGAAGTCTCAACCATTTCTCCAGCATTTAATCTGATGATATACGTTCCTTTTGGAAGTTCGTTTGCAGAAAATGCTATTTGATTGGCTCCGGCAAACAAGTTGTTTTCTCTAACTTCTTGAACAAGTTGTCCAGTTAAGTTGAAGATTTGAACTGTTACATCTGAACTGTTTTCTAAATTGAATGCTACAGTTCCGTAATCGTTAACCGGGTTAGGGTACACGTTGATGTTTGGAACAAATTTGTTTGCGTCTAAATTGTCTTGTTCAGTTGGCATTCCTAAGTATGCTTCTGTCGACCAGATTCCTCTACCGAATGTACCGATATAAATCTCTCCTGGTCTTTGACATCCTTCGTTGAATGTTCTCCAGTTTTGCTTGATATCCATTACTGGAGTGTTTCCAAAGCCATCCGAACAATTCTCCCAAGTTGAACCTCCGTTTGTGGAAACCAAAACACCTAATTCTGTTCCAATCAATATAATGTTATCATCATCTCTGTCAATAACACCACAATAGATAGGTAAGCCACTTGGCAATGAACTTCCCAAGCTAGTCAATGAAAGTGAAGAACCAAGTGCATTAGTAGCGTCAATCTGTACACGCGTTGCAGTTGATCCTGAAGTTCCTCCTCTAGTAACCAATAAAATATTTGGATCGGAAGTTGTTGCAAAATCAG